>NZ_FQYM01000022.1 GCF_900141705.1 Fibrobacter sp. UWP2 | reverse complement strand
CTTCAAACTGCCCGGCGGCCTCTCGGGCCTCCGTCCCCTTCGATCCGGGGTCTTGTGGACCGCTCGTCTCGGGAGTGGTGCCAATTATAGAATTTAACGAAACTTTTGCAAGGGGTCAAGTAGATTTTTTTTCATATTTTTTCATTTTTTTGCTAAAAACCGCATAAAAACTAGACATACCCAGCCTCGGCACACACTATAAACACTCTATTCACATGAATTTTCAACAGGCCCTTCTATATTATTGACTTACAAAGGTTTACAAAAGGGAACCCCGAACAAAAAATGGTATAAAAACCACCCGAAGGCATCTCCATTTACACACAAATTAAATATTTCGCAAGGTTAATTTATCCTAAATTACTTTGTATTTACTTCGCAAATGCAGCAAATATTTTTTTGCATAGTGGAATAAGCCACATCCATATTATTTTAATCTATCCATAACCTAATGAGTTTGTTGCATTAAGCAGATTGAATTTGCTTTGCGATAGTCTCCGCAGGATTCGAATTCAAATCCAAATCGACCTCGGTGGATTCTACCTGCCAACGGAACCAGGTGAGCTGGCGTTTGGCGTAGTTGCGCGTTTTGCGCTTTACTCCGTCCAATACGGCATCAACATCGCGATCTGTTTTTGCCGCAAGAAGTTCACGGTAGCCCAGGCTCTGCCAGGCAGGCGCTGCAAGCGGCACGGTTTGAGCCAAACTGTGGACTTCGTCCATCCAGCCGTCCGCCATCATTTGGTCCACACGTGCATCGATACGGACGTAGAGGTTTTCGCGCGAGCGGTTCAGCCAAAACACGGGGAGTTTGCCTATGCCGCCCTCGCGCTCTTTTTGCCATTCCGAGAGTTTGCGGCCTGTGCCCTGCCACACCTCGAGCACGCGCACAATACGCTGCACGTTGTTTGAATCGACATTCGCCATGGCCTCGGGATCCGCCTCTTTCGCCATTTTGAACAAATTAATCAAACCCGAACCCAAAGCATCGCGTTCCAAGTTTTCGCGGACTGCGGGGGCTATTTTGGGAATCTTAGGGAGACCCAGCATGAGCGATTGCAAGTACAGGCCGGTTCCCCCCACCAAGATGTATTTTTGCCGCGGACTGCTTTGCAGGAGCCTATTGACATCCTGGCAGAAATCGCCCGCAGAGTAGGTTTGCATGGGGTCGAGGAAATTCACCAGGTGATGACGCACCTTGGCAAGCTCCGCCGGCGCGGGCTGTGCCGTTCCGATGGCAAAGCCCCTGTACACCTGACGGGAATCCACGCTGACGATTTGGGCATGGAATTTTTCGGCAAGTTCCAGCGCCAAGCTCGACTTACCGATTCCAGTGGCTCCCACAAGTGCAATCACGATAGGCATACGCCGTTAATGTAGCTATATTTGAGCCAGATGAATAAAGTGAAACACATTCTTGCCATATTTATCGTTCTCGCGATATTGGCGACGGCAGCCTACGTATTGCAACAGACCGACCTCGGGGCGCGCCTGCTGCAGCACAAGGACGCCGAACCCGAGATGGTCGCCGACTCCGCGGCCGTCCAGGACACCACCCCGTTCGTTGACAGATTCAAAAACCAGCTCGAAGTCATCCAATCCAGCTACTCTAAAAGGAAGAAACGCGACTTTTGGACCTTGGGCAAGGGACGTACGATCATTTATTACCTGTTGCAGGCGCAGCGTTTTTTGAAGGCGAACGGTGGCAAGGTGCTCTACATGGAAGAAATCCACGACGACGTGGGAACCCAGGCCGCCAAGCTTGACGCCCTAACCCCGGACGGCGACACGCTGAACATCACCCTGCAGGTTTCGGAGAACGTGTTCCGCGACAATGCCTCGTACCTCGCGATTGCCTTCCAAGTGACCCGACTCACACCGGAACTGATCGTCGCGTTGAACAGTCTCGACTTTCCCTACGACCTGATGATCACCCCGTTCGGGATGGGCGATGGGTTCTTCCCCGACTTGGACCGCATTAAGAACAAGGAACTGGTGCTGTGGCTGTTGATGGAATCCCAGAGCTTGGACTCCCGCCACAACAAGCTGCGCCCCATCCGCATCCACCACACGCAGCAGCAAATCGAGAACATCATTACCGAGGCGAAGGCGCTGGTACCGAGCGCGAAGGGGATCGCCACGCGCTTTGCCGAGCAGGCGGTGGAGCACAAGCAGCTTTTGCAGGCGACGTTCGCCCCCGCCAAGGAACAGGGACTTTGGTTTGCCGACCTCTCGACGAACCAAAAGTCGAGAACGCAGGAAACCTGCGAGGACTTTGGCATTAAATGCAAGCAAATTTCGCCGTACAACCCCTCGAACAGCACGCTGGACGACTACGTTACGCGCAGGCTCCGCGCCGCCTCCAAAAGCGGGATGGCGGCCATTGTAGTCCCCCTCAGCACCGAAAGCGTGGCTAAAGTCAAATCGATTAAGGATAAAACGGCCAAGCAAGGCACCACCATCATAAATTTATCTACCTTTATGGCGTATTAACAAGGAGACCGTAATGAGCGCAAAACTTGGAGTCAATGTCGATCACATCGCCACCATCCGTGAAGCCCGCAAAATCAGGGAACCGGACCCGGTCACGGCGGCCCTCATTGCAGAACTCGCCGGTTGCCACGGCATTACGGCCCACCTGCGCGAAGACAAGCGACACATCCAGGACCGCGACATCCGCCTGCTTCGCGGCACGGTGACCACCAAGCTCAACCTGAAAATCGCCCCGACGGCAGAGATGCTCCAGTTCGCGACGAACGTGCAACCCGACCTGGTGACGCTCGTATCCGAGAACCGCCAAGAAATCACCACCGAGGGCGGGCTGAACGTCACCGCCAAGATTGACGAACTCGCCAAATTCGTAATGACTCTCAAGAGCAACGACATTGCCGTATGCGTATTTATTGAGCCCGAGACCGAACAGGTGAAGGCGGCCAAGAAAATTGGCGCCGACTTTGTGGAATTCAACACCGGCAAGTACGCCGCCGCCTGCGACCTCGGCAGCATCCAGGAAGTGGACCGCGAAGTCTCGGCCATCGAGGACATGACGGTTCTCGCCCGCAAGTACGGGCTCCGCGTGCTCGCCGGCCACGGCCTCAACTACCGTAACGTGGGCGCCATCGCCGCAATCGAGGGCATCGAAGAAATCAACGTGGGCCACAGCATTGTGAGCCGCGCCGTGTTTGTGGGCATGGAAAAAGCCGTAAAAGAAATGTTAGAGGCCATTCGCCGCTAACGCGGCGACGGCAATGTGAAAAGTGTAATGTGTGATGTGAGATTTCCTCATAGAGGATAACTCTACTAAGGTGCTAAAGCACCATGTATCGTTTAAGACATTCCACACTTCACATCAATCACTACACATTGATCAATAATCCTCATACTTCACGTCGTGAAGTACAAGTCCTTGTGGCGGCGCCCATGTGCGTTCACCCTTAAATTTTTTTTCGAATATTTGATTTACCGTTCCCTCGGGGAATCGCCCTCGGCCTACATCGAACAAGGTCCCGACCATCGCGCGTACTTGGCGGTGCAAAAAGCGGTTCCCCTTGATGTGGAAAACGCAAGTCCATTCGTTTACACGTTCTAGGCGGAATTCGTACAAAGTACAGAGCGTCGACTTGCCGTCGTTCCTGGGGATGCAAAAATCGATAAAGTCGTGCTCGCCCAAAAACGAAGCAGCTTCGCGCTCCATGGCGTCGAGATCCAGGTGCAGAGAACCGCACTCCCAGCCGTACTCGCGCATGAGCGCGACCGGGCGCGTGAAGATGGTGTACTGGTAATAGCGCTGCACCGCATCGTAGCGGGCGTTAAAATCGTCGGCACAACGTTCCAAATCGCGAATGCGGATGAGCCTCTTGGTGAGGCCGTTAATGGAATGCACCGTCTTTAACGGGTCCAACTCGCCGTCGTAGTCAAAGTGTACGCACTGGCCGCGGGCGTGCACCCCCGTATCGGTACGGCCCGAACCCGTAAGCCGAATGGGCGTACGGAGCGCTATCGAGAAAGCTTCCTCGAGCGCAGACTGGACTGTGATGAACTTGGTCTTGCCCGCCTCGTTCTGGACCTGCCATCCGTAAAAGGCGCTGCCCAGATATTCGCAGCGGAAGCGGTAACGCATAAAACTAGCCGCCCATCTCCTGGGCTTCGCGGATAATGGCTTCCACCTGTTCTTGCGGGATCTTCAAGTTGGTCGCGATGGCCGAAGCGGGGAAACCGCGGCGGGACATTTGCAATATCTTGGTCTTCTCGGTGAACTCGCGGTCAAAGCGGTTCGTCTTCATGGGGGAACTGCCCTGGATGCTGGCGTCACCCGTAGTGTTGTGGCTCTGGGCGCGGATCTTCATGGTCCTGTCGCGGGCGACACCGCGCGGGGAACGGAGCACGTCGGAAAGCGACTGCATGGCGCTGGTGATGCGTTCCTTTGCTGTGGGGCGCAATGTCGGCTTGGCGTCGAGGTCCTCCGACAAGATTTTATTCTCGGGAACGCCGTTCTCGTCCTCAAAGACCACCTTGGGCTTTTCAGTCACCGTGGGCTCACCCACGACTTCGTCCAAAATGGAGCGCTTTTGCGGGCGCGGACGCGGCGCCATGAGCGTCGGGTCGTTCTCGAAACCGTTCTTGGGCTCCTTGAAGCGCTGCTCCGCCTTGAGGGCTTCCAGCTTTTGCGTGAGCACCTTTTTGCGGTGGCTCAACGCCATCAACAAAATCACACAGAAGGCGACGGCGGCGACGCCACCGGCAATCCACAAAACCGTATCGTTCGAGAATCCGCCCAACGACTTTCCGTCTTCGCCCGGTTCACCTGCACCGGGGGCGGAACGCATGGCGTTCAAATTCTCCCAAGACGTTTCCAGTTCGGTACGAATGGCCAGCTGGGCATCGGGCTTGTCGGCAGATTCCCACAGGAGGATCTCTAGCGAATCAATCTTGGCACGTGCCTGCAAATAGGCTTCGGCGTCAAAGGACGATCCCGTCCTGGAAAAATCCATGAGCAAATACGCAACCACCCCAGCAGCCAACACGAATAAAACAATGGGAGCGAGAATTTTCTTCATACAAGCCACAATGTAGAAAATAATTCCGCCCAGGGCCCAAAGGCGCCCCGCGGAAAGTTTTTCACAAGCCTCTTTTTCTCAAAAAAACGGGAAAAATGTTCCCGAAAGCCGTTGTTCCCATTGAGAAGTTCTCAACACTTTCAACGGTCGGAATGCAAAAAAGGATGTTTTTGCCTTCTCAAAATGGTATCTTATGGTCAAGAACTCTTTGTTCTCCTCCTAACCCCCAAAAAAAATCCCTCAGCCTAAAAGCCGAGGGGTTTTTCCGTTTTATAGCCTTTTTTGGCGGTTTTTCGTCAATTCTTCTTTTTGAGGAAGACTATGGCGAAGAAGATGGTGAATATCAGGGATGCCACCAGGAACGCCAAAATGGAGGTCGAGGCCAGTTCGCCAATGGTGCGAAGCCCCTTGTGCTCAACACCCAAAGCCCCGGCAAAACCCGCCGCCGTGGTAACGGAACTCGCCATCACCAAGCGGCCAATGTTGTCGACAAGCATGCGCGGCGTCATGGACGGGTCCTGGGACCAACCCACCAGCAGATGGATGGTCGAGTCGATGGCAAGGCCCAGCACCGCGGGGATCACCACCACGTTGTAAATGCCGATGTGCCCAAGACCTATGGTCACGTTCAAAACGCCCAACAAGCCGGCACTCCACAAAAGACCTATGAGGAGCGAACCCGCCGAGATAAGCACCAGCTTCAGCTTGCGCAACGAGAGCGCCAGGATGGCGATAATCACGAGAATCACCACAAAAGCCATGCGCATGGAATCGTACTTCACGGCGCGCACCACGTCGGCCAAGATGAATTGGCTGCTGAACACCTTCAGTTTTTCGCCGCCGAATTCCCAATGGCCATAACGATCTTGCCACTCGCCCGCCTCGCGGGCGTCGGAACTGTTGTAGCGACCGTAAATAAAGCCAATCTTGCCGACGCTGCCGTCCTTTTCTTTGAGCAGGTCCACCGCCCACTCGGGCAGGGAATCGACCGTGAACGGAGCCACCTCCTCAGCCAGTTTGCGGAGCGTCGCGATGTTTACGCTGTCGTCGCCCGTAGCACGGTCAAACACGCGGGCCTCGGCAAGTTCCTTGATTTCGTCAATCACCTCCATACGCTCTTGTTGGTCCTTTTGCGAAGGCATAAACGTTTTGAGCGTGAGGAAGCTGCGGAGCGTGGAATCGTGCTCCACGTGCATGCGCACCATGAGCGTGTCGTACAGGGAATCCAGAAGTTCGGCGCGGGTCGCCATCACAGCCGCCGGCGTGGAACTCTTGCGGTTACTAGCAAGGGCGTTACCCGTACTGATGGACTTCCTCGTCTCCTGCACGTTCTCCTTGGGCGGGCGGCGCAGGTTCTTGAAGTTGTACTCGAATTCCAGGTAAGGCGTAAAGCACAGCATCACAATGGAGAAAATGCCTCCGGCAATGGCGGCGCGCCTAAAGAAACGCATCACCTTGTCGTCGTCCCAAGACTTGGGGAAGAACGAGTTGCGCGGGCGCGGCGGGAGCCCACCTGCCACAAAGATGAACACCGGCATGGCGAAGATGGCCGTGGCAAAACTGAAGAATATGCCCACCGCCGAGATGACGCCGAACTCGTAGAACCCGACAAACTTGGCAATCAAGAGCGAGAGGAGCCCAGCAATGGTGGTGAGAGCGGCAAGCGCCATGGGGCGGAGCAAACGGGCAACACTTTGTTCCATGGCAAGCTTCAAGTCGCCACAGGCCGTGTAGAAGCGCTGGCACGTTCCCATAAAGTGAATCGAATAGTCCACACCCATACCGAGGATAATGCTTGTCACCAGCACCGTGAACGGGTTCAAGGCACCGTAATAGAGCGTGGTAAAGCACATGGTGAGCGAGCAGGCCAAAAGCACCTGGGCAAGCATCAAAAGCGGAGCCTTGACGGCGCTGCGGAAGAAGAAGGCAACAATCAAGAAAATGAGCACCACGGCAATGACCATCGAGATGGTGCTGTCGCTCATGATGTCGTTTACCTCGTTCAGTCCCTCGTAGGAACCTTCCATGGTGATGAGTACCGGCTGGCCGTAATCGACGCTGCTGAATTTTTCAATCAGGGTGTCGGAACGCGAAATAATGTGCTTCACAAAGTCCACGTCGGTGGATGGACGGACCAGCTTGCACTGCACTACGCCGTTGAAGAGAGTGGAGTCGTGCTTGTCCTCGCCAATCAGGCGAGTCTTGAGTTCCTTAGGCAAATTGCGCTTGGGGCCCTCGTCCTTGGCGGTCTCGGCCCCGTTTTCATCCTTCTTTTTGAAGAACGACTCAAAGGCATCGGCGGCCTCGTCGGGGAGGCCAAGGGCCTGCGGCAGGTTGGCGTCGAACCACACGCGTTCCTTTTTGGCGGGCGCGGCGGAGTCGGCAGAAGAACTGTCGCTCGCAGCCAGGAGGTCCACAACCAGCGGTCCGTTTTTGCGGCCAATTTCGAGCTGGATGTCTTCGAGGTTGTCGCGGATACGTTCCAGATGCTCGATGGGCAAATAAATCAGGGCGTTCTTGGTAAAGAAGGCATTGTCGTTTTTCACCTGCGGCTTGCTGATGATGTCGTCTTGCCAGTTCGCGTTGATGTATTCCTGGATGCTGTCCTGCAGGCGAGCGACCAGGTACGGGTCCTTCGCCTGGATGGCGATCATAAAGCGGTCAGTGCTGCCAAAGCGCTGATACGATTCCTCAAGGGCGATTACGCTGGGAGTCCCCTCGGGCAAAAGCGTCGCCAAGTCCGTGTGGATTTGCAACTTCAGCACCGTGGGAATCAGGCTCAAAACAAGGATGGCTATGATTACCAGGAACGATTTCCACTTGTTCCGTTCAACAAAATTCACATAATGCGCGGCAAAGCGCTCTATTTTACTTTGGTTCATTTGCTATTTCCTAATGTCACTGTTTTTGCAGGGCGTCGGCCAGGACCACGCGGTTGCCGCCATTGGTCTCAGCCATTTGCATTGAGGCATGGGCCGCATATATCAGCGTTTCGGCATCGACGGCGTGCACCGGCAGCACAGAAACGCCCAAGCTGAGCGTCGTCGCCAAAATGATGTCGCCATAGCTGACCTGCAACTGGGAAATCTCGTAACGAATCTTTTCGGCACGGTCGCGCGTAATCTTGTAGTCGGCGCCCGGCAAGATAATGCAGAACACGTCCCCTTCGTAACGGCACGGGATGTCCTCGGTGCGGATGAAGTTCGGGAGACGTTGCCCCAGCTCCCAGAGCATCTGCTCCACGGCATGCCTTCCGCGGGTCTTTTGAATCTCTTGGACGGCGTCCGGGCAAAGCATGATGATGCCGATCGGGGTCCCGTGACGGGCGGCGGCAGAAATCTCGCGCGTGAGGGATTCTTCCATGTAGCGCTTGTTGAAAAGACCCGTGAGCCCGTCCCGAATGCTGTGTTGCTGGAAACGCAAATTCAAGTTCTGGTTCGCCACATAGAGACCAAACGTGGCAGCTACGATGCTCACCTTCGCCTTCCAGAATTCCAGGGTCTCGCCCTCGGGTATCTTGTCGACCTGGATGGTCAAGATGCCAAAATGCTCTTCTAGCCCCTCGATGGGGGCGCAGAAGGCAATCCCCTGCGGGTGGTGGTGCAGGTGGGTGCAACCGCCATCGGACTTGCCCGAGGCAAAGTCGGTTATTACGATGTCGCCCTTGTTGAAGCTCGCGCACTCAGCGGGCATAATCACGTCGTCGCTCACCACGAAGTCGCCAAACGAGAATATTTTACGGAGTTCCGACTGCACATCGCCATACATGTAGAGGATGCCGGCGGCATTGGGGAACAAAAGCGGCAAAGCCTTTTCGAGGGCGCCCACCACCTCGGGGAACGGGCGATTCTTGAGGATTTCCTTGCAAAAGGCGTTCCACGGCTCCAGCGGGAAAACGGGGCGTGCCGCCGCGTCCAGTTTCTCGAACACTTCCTTGGCGGGCATGGCGCCCGGCGGCAAAATGCTCTCGAACGGATTCTTGACGGGGACGGGGGAATCCGCCTTAGTCTCTTCGTCGCCCACAGTCGGGACCACAGGGATGTATTCCGTCTTGGGGGCGGACTGTTTGGCCTCATTCAGGGATTCCACGTAATTTTCTTCGGCTTCCTGGAACTTTCGCTTGCAAGAGATAAAGTAGATGAACCATACCACGGCGCCCCAGGCGCCCACAAAGACAAACTTGCCATAGAGCGGGATGTTTGATTCGGGGATAAAATACGACCCGACGACACCACCGGCAAAAAGGACAAGGAATAAGAAATAAGATAGGAAGCTCATACCATAAATTTACACAAAATTTTTGGACGATGTCAATGGGATACCGACAAAATGCACAAGTAACGTCCTCAAAAACAATAACGCCGCGTACCGGGCGGATTCTTTTCTAAATTGGGGTTTATGACCATTCTCGAAAAAATCGCCTTGGCGCTTCCTGCCGTCGAAAACCCCGCCTCTCACGAGACCGCACGGCTCTTGTCGCGGGCCTAAAATTCTTGAATGGAGCCGTGCTCTCGCCACCGCCCCTTGCTTTAGGCAAGGGGCTTTGTGGCTCACGGCGTACCGGGCGGATTTTTTCTAAATTGGGGTTTATGACCATTCTCGAAAAAATCGCCTTGGCGCTTCCTGCCGTCGAAAACCCCGCCTCACACGAGACCGCACGGCTCTTGTCACGGGTCTAAAATTCTTGAATGGAGCCGTGCTCTCGCCACCGCCCCTTGCTTTAGGCAAGGGGCTTTGTGGCTCACGGCGTACCGGGCGGATTTTTTCTAAATTGGGGTTTATGACCATTCTCGAAAAAATCGCCTTGGCGCTTCCTGCCGTCGAAAACCCCGCCTCACACGAGACCGCACGGCTCTTGTCACGGGTCTAAAATTCTTGAATGGAGCCGTGCTCTCGCCACCGCCCCTTGCTTTAGGCAAGGGGCTTTGTGGCTCACGGCGTACCGGGCGGTTTTTTTTCTAAATTGGGGTTTATGACCATTCTCGAAAAAATCGCCTTGGCGCTTCCTGCCGTCGAAAACCCCGCCTCACACGAGACCGCACGGCTCTTGTCACGGGTCTAAAATTCTTGAATGGAGCCGTGCTCTCGCCACCGCCCCTTGCTTTAGGCAAGGGGCTTTGTGGCTCACGGCGTACCGGGCGTTTTTTTTTCTAAATTGGGGTTTATGACCATTCTCGAAAAAATCGCCTTGGCGCTTCCTGCCGTCGAAAACCCCGCCCGGTACATGGGCGGCGAAGCCAACAGCGTGGTGAAGGACCACAGCAAAATGCTCGCCCGCATGGCGTTCGTGTTCCCGGACACCTACGAGATTGGCATGAGCAACAACGGCATCCGCATTTTGTACCACGTGATCAACCGCGAGCCCGACCTGCTTTGCGAAGTGAGTTTTGCCCCGTGGGATGACATGGCGCGAGAAATGCAAAAGTACGACATCCCGCTGTACACGCACGCAAGCTACACGGCGGTGCGCGACTACGAAGTAGTAGGCATGACGCTGCAGACCGAGCTCAACTTCACGAACGTGCCCTACGTACTGGACCTGGCGAGAATCCCCGTGTGGAGCCGCGACCGCAAGGAAGAGGACCCCATCGTGGTCGCCGGCGGCCCCTCAATGGCGAACCCCGAACCCGTCGCCGACTTTTTTGACGCCTTCATGATCGGCGACGGCGAAAAACTGATTGTCGAATTTATTCGTTGCGTGGGCGAAGGCCGCAAGGCGCACCTCCCCCGCGCCCAGATTTTGCTTAACTTGTCTAAAATTGACGGCGTATACGTCCCCAGCCTGCGCACGGTTGTAAAGAACGAATTTGGGGTTCTGGTACCGGCGGAGCCCGCCAAGGGAACCTACCAGAACACGAACGGCGTGCGCCGCCAGTTTATCCCCGTGATGGACCCCAAGGACTACCCGGTGCGGAACCTGATCGCGAACATGAGGCTGGTGCACAACCGCTTTAGCGTCGAGGTGATGCGCGGGTGCGCCCAGGGCTGCCGTTTTTGCCAGGCGGGCATTTGGTACCGCCCGTGCCGCGAACTGGACCCCGACGACGTGCTGGACATCGCCAAGGCGGGACTCAAGGCGACCGGTGAACGCGAGCTCGGGCTTTTGAGCCTCTCGACCGCCGACTACAAGCCCGTGGAAGCCCTCACCGACTCCATCATTGACGACCCGTTCTACGACAACGTGGATGTGAGCCTGCCGAGCATCCGCGTGAACAGTTTTGGCCAAAGTCTTGCCGAAAAAGTGGCAGCCCTGAAGGGGGGACGCAGTGCCACCTTCGCCCCCGAAACCGGTTCGGAGCGCATCCGCAAAATGATCAACAAGACCATTAGCGACCAGGACATGTACGACGCCGCCGAGCACGCCTTCAGCAGCGGGTTCAACAAGATCAAGCTCTACACCATGATCGGCTTCCCCACCGAGAACGAGCAAGACATGGAGGCGTTCTGTAACCTCATCCAGAACCTGGTGAAAATCGGCCGCAAGCACAACAAGGGAATCCAGATCGCGGTCTCCATCGGCATCTTGATACCCAAGTCTTTTACCGGGCTGCAGTGGGCGCCGTTCATGGACAAGGACACGGCGCTCCAGCACATCAAGTACGTGCGCGAAAAGTTCTTCCGCCACCCGAACGTGAAAATCAACTGGGCCAGCTGGGAGACGAGCTTCCTCGAGGCCATCTACAGCCGCGGCGACCGAAGCCTCGCCCCTGTGATTTACGCCGCCTACAAGAAGGGCATCATTTTCGAGAGCGACACCTACCGTTTTGACTTTGAAAAATGGCTGCAGGTTTGGCAGGAGACAGGCTACGAAACCGACTGGGTGTACCGCACCCGCGAGGCAAGCGAAGTGTTTCCTTGGGACTTTATCCACGCGGGGACCACCAAGCAGTACCTGCGCCGCGAATGGGAAAAGGCGTTTGACCCGAACTCGGCACCCGTGCCCAACTGCAAGTGGGGCGACTGCCAAAAGTGCGGCATCCCCGGCTTTGGAGCCGAGATCAAGCTCGCCGACAACCCCGTGCGCCACAAGGCGCCGAGCCGCACCCCCGAAGAAATCAAAAAGCTGGTCGCCGAGCGCCGCCCCAAAAAGACGGAAGCCTTCCGCTACAAAATCACCTTCAAAAAGACCGGCATCAGCCGCTTTTTGCCGCACCAGAACATGCTGGGCTTTTTCGAGCGCACTTTCCTCTGCGCAGGCATCCCCATCAAGTTCAGCGAGGGCTTTAGCCCAAAACCGCGCATTGTGAACATGGGCGCTCTCCCGCTTGGCATGGAGACCTACTGCGAAATCATTAGCGTGGAACTGCTGCGCGAGCTCGACCTCTCGACCGAGAACAAACCAAAGCTCATCGAGAGCCTCTCGGCGCCATTCCCGCGCGGCATGGAAATCGTGGACATCGAACCTCTCAAGGAACGCCTGAGCATGCACTTCCCCACGGCGATGGTGTACAGCTACACCCCCGAGAGCGTGCCCGCCGACCTGATGGAGCGGTTCAACGCCAAGACACTCCCCACCGTCGTGAACCACCGCGGCCAGGAATTCGACCTGAACGAGCACGTGATGGAAATCGACATCCAGGGGAAAACCCTCGTCATCAAGGTCAAGTGCAACAACCAGGGGACCACGATAAGCCCCTTCGTGATATACGCAGGGCTCCTCGGGATTACCATCGACCCGACCAAGCTCGACGAAGTCTCCAGACGCTTCTTGGTGGCAAAAACCGCAATTATTTGGTAAAAAAAGACAAATTAAACTTTTTTTACCCAAAAAATTACATTTTGGGTTTTCATTTCGCCTTTAAGGATTTATATTAAAGCGCAAACTAACACTAAGGAGTTATACCTATGAAGAAAATGTTTCTTGCTGTCGTGACCTCCCTCGCCCTGTGCGGTTACGGCTTTGCCCAGGACGACGAAGACGAATACGAAGAAGAAGAAACCACCGAAGAAGTGAAGAAGGCTCCGGCAGTCGAAGAAGACGAAGAGGAAGAAGACGAAGCTCCTGCTCCTAAAAAGGAAAAGAAAAAGAAGAAGAAGTCCGCCGCCGTTAACGCAGGCGAAGGGACTCTCGGGCTCCAGTTGGACCTCGTCGACGCCATTGACAATGCCGGCCTCCAGAAGTTCTACCTGA
Source organism: Fibrobacter sp. UWP2 (assembly GCF_900141705.1). NCBI lineage: Bacteria > Pseudomonadati > Fibrobacterota > Fibrobacteria > Fibrobacterales > Fibrobacteraceae > Fibrobacter > Fibrobacter sp. UWP2. Next base: position 40,547 of record NZ_FQYM01000022.1, on the reverse strand, counting down.
CATATAAAATCTCACCCGATATGGAACTGAGCTTGATCTTTGCTCTGTACAGCCACGGCGAAACCACCGCCGAAGCCAACGGTGTTGAAGCGGACCAGGAAGACGATTACACCCAGATCCAGATTGGTGTGGGCTTCGACTACTTTATCACCCAGAAGTTGCTCCCGATTTCCATCGGCGGCGAGTTCCTGTTCAATCACTGGGGCGAAGACAACAGCCAGATCGACATCAACATCTTGCCGGGCTTCCGCGCCAACTTGGCCGACAACCTCTACCTGACGGGCAAGGTCGGCCTCTCCATCAACTACCTCTTCTCGAGCGAAGATCAGGGTGGCGCCACGGTGGACTACAGCCGCTTGGACTTCGGTCTCAAGACTGGCTGCTTCATCAGCTGGTTCTTCCTGTAATCCGTTACAGAACATAAAATTTAAAGCCGCTCCTCTTGGAGCGGTTTTTTTGTAGACTCTTTTTCTACCCAATTTTAGAGCTAGCGGTCTTTTACTCTGCAGGTAAAATAATTTCGATGTGGCAGGTGCTCACATTGAGAAAATGCGTGCGGAACAAGTCCTTTTCGGCACGGTCGCTCACCTTCACCTGGGTGACGGCGATAAAGTCCTTGTTTTCGCGGATGTAGTCGGTAAGACGTTCGTCACGGAGGGTGTCGATTTCACCTGTAATAATAAAACTGTCGGTCCATATCTTTACTAGCATGTTTTAAATATAAAGTTTTTTATTCCAAATAAGAACGACATTCGCTTTTTTTTAACACTATTTCGTAATTTGAAGCATATATTAAGTAAATAATTAGAACATAAGGATACTACCATGGCTTCCAAAAAGAAAATCAGCCCCGTCCCCGGGAAAATGGCATACGAAAACCAGGCTTTTATGGAGAGCGACGCCGGTCGTCCGCTCCGCATTCTCTCCGAATTCTTTGAACCCGGACTCGTCTTTGAGCAGGAAGACATCAGGAACACCTTTGTTTTCTTTGGCTCGGCGCGCACCCTCCCTCCCGACGAAATAAAAAAACGCCGCAAGGGTTGCAGAGACAAAAAGGAACTCGCCCGCCTCGCCCGCCTTGAGAAGGTCGCCAACTCGTACAACGCCGCCCGCGAGCTGGGCGCCCGCCTGGGCAAGTGGGCAAACAAAAAGCACAGCGGCTTCGCCGTCATCACCGGCGGTGGTCCGGGCATCATGGAAGCCGGCAACCGGGGCGCCTCCGACGTGGGCCTGCCCTCCATCGGCCTCAACATCAAGCTCCCGTTCGAGCAGCATTTCAACCCCTATATTGACGACGAGCTGAACCTCCAGTTCCGTTACTTCTTTATCCGCAAGTACTGGTTCCTGCGCAAGGCGCGCGCCCTCGTGATTTTCCCGGGCGGCTTTGGCACCATGGACGAGATGTTCGAAATGCTCACGCTTATCCAGACCGACAAGTACGCCCAGCAGATGCCCGTGGTGGTGTTCGACTCCAAGTTCTGGAAAAAGCTCATCAACTGGAACCTATTTGTAGAGACGGGCATGATCAACAAGGAAGACCTCAAGCTGTTCCGGTTCTGCGATACCGTGGACGACGCCTACAAGTTCATTACCGAGACTCTCGAAAAACAGGGTGACGATTGGAGCCGTAAGACTTGGGAGAACGATCTCAAGCAAGCCTAAAACGACCTAGTTAGCTAAATTTGGCGCCATGATTAGAAACTTACTCGCAGAGACCTTGGACAGGGTGTCGCGCAACCTTGCGCTTCGCCCTCAGTACTCTATGCAAGAATACCAGCGGTGGTTTGACCAGAACCCAGAATTTTTGCACAATGGCGCCATGGAGCGGATTGAACTCATTGAACCCCTGACTCTCGAGGGAACCAACAACCTGTACCGTGCGAACTTCTGGATCCAGCACCCGAACGACGAACAGCACTACGGCGAACGCGAAATCGTCGTGAAGATATGCAAGTTCTGGGCTGCTCCCGGCAAAAACAGGCTCCACCGCCTCAACATGCTCTTGAGCGCCTTCCAGGATGAGATCCGCATCAACAACCTGATCCGCGCCACAAACATCGAGGGCGTGGTCCAGAGCCTGGGTGGAGGGCTCGCCGGAAGACACCCCTACCTCAAGCTAGAGTTCATCAAAGGTTGCTCGCTGGACCGCATGTTCAAAACCGACCTGACCGACGACGAGAAACTGCACCGCGTTGCCCAGATTGCCTACCTTGCGAACACAATAAGCCAGTTGCACTACTACCAGGTGATACACAAGGACTTGAAGCCCAAGAACCTGCTTTTGTGCCAGAACCCTCTGCACAAGAACAACCACAAGATCCTCATTTGCGATTTTGGCTATGCGCAGGCAAAGCTACGCGAGACCGTCAACGAATACGGCGGTCAGCTCACGCCCTGCTACAGCGCCCCGGAGCAGGCGATTATGGGAGAGAACCTCTCGTACTCGGTGGACTACTTCAGCTTTGGCATCATTGTTCACGAGTACCTCACGGGCTACAAGCTGTTCCCCAAGGCGATGGACATCTTTACGGAAGACGGTTACAGGATTACGGACCGCTACCTGGACTACATCAAGACCGGGCGCGAGAACCGCTTTGAGGACTCCCGCTTCCCCGAGCTCACCCAATGGATTGAGAACCTCACCATTTTCGACAGCTTTGAACGCATGCAGAACTGCCCGAACCTCTTTGACATCGCCCACAAGCTGCGCGAAGAGGTGAACGCCCAGGGCTACCGCGACGTGAACACCGACTTTTTGTGGAACCAGCTAAGGGAATACGGCAATAGATAGACGGGGAAGCTTTTATGAACAGGAAGGTCAAAAGGTTTTTTAGGCGCCTCAAGCCCAGCTACTACATCTTGTTCGTCCTGGTCGTTGGACTGGGACTGTTCAACGTCATTACCGCGATACACCCCAAGGCACAGCAGGAACGCCGCGAAAGGACAATCGAGCGCCTGTTCGATTCCTGGTGGGAAGAAAAGGGCGCCGCCCAGTTTATTGCAGTCGGCTTGAAGGCCGACGAAAAGACGAGGCAAGAGGAATTCGATCAGTTCCGCGAACGCTACCTCAAGCAGAACCACACCTTTATTGTGGAGGACCGCATCGCCGAAATGCGTAAGGAATTCCGCGAATGGTGGGAAATTGGCGGCGGCAAGGAACAGTACATCCAAGACCACAACATTTATCCCAACGAAAAGATATTCCAAAACGAACAGAGGAAATGGATCAAGAACTACACCGACAAGCACCTTAGATACAGTTTGGCTTTTGTCCCCAAGGACGGAGAATACCTGAGGCTTGCCACCTGCTGGCTTCTTTTTCCCGGAGTCCTCGCCTTCCTGCTTTTCGCCATTATTGGCGGGTTCGCCTTTGTGCAAACCTGCGAGCGCTGGGGTACTGCCCTAACCAGCGGCATATTTGTACTGGCGAACGTCGCCGGCGGCTACGTAGTCACCCTGCTGACCACGACCAGTTTCTTTGACCACTTCAGGGAGAACCGCCTCATGGGCGGGAGCGTCGCCATCGCCTTTTTGCTGGGCGGGACCGCCTTCGGGCGCACCAAGGACGCCGTTCCCGAAAAAATCCGCTACCTGGCCATTGCCGGGCTCGTCATCGACATTTTAGTCAACGCCTTTATTTATAGCGGCATTTACGGCGCGGTCGCTCTCGCCTCGCTCATGTTCTTTGGGCTCGGCACCATCGGCGGCATGAAAATCCCCAACCGCACCAAGAGCGAGCAAGAAAAGAACGAGGAAGCCATCGAGGCACGCCTTAAACAGCAATCGGCAAAGAACTCCATAGCCGCCAAAAAAGCGGCCACCCGCGAGCAGTTCGAAGAAGGTTTCTCCGAATTCAGGAAGGGCCACCTGGACGCCGCCCTGCAACTGCTGACGCGCGCCATGACAGCGCTTTTGCAAGAGACCCCGCCCGACAAGGAAGCGCTCCAGAGCTATGCCGAACGCATGGTGAGCCCCGACTTTTACATTGACATTTCCAGTGCGCAGTGGCTGGAATGGGGCGGCATCGCCAAAATCAAGAACCTCCACGAAACCGCCCTGATGTTCCTCGAAAAAGGGCTCCTCAACGAGAGGAACGCGACCCTCGCCCGACGCGCCCTGTACAACATCGGTGAAATCCGTATTCTCAAGAACATGAATCCGGAAGAAGGCAAGGCCCGCCTGAACAAGGTCATTGAACTGAACGACAAAGACATCCTCGCCGTCCAGGCGAGAAGGCTTTTAGACAGAATCAAATAAATCGCGTCTGGATTCTGAGTTACAGAATAAGCATCCCGTCGCCGTAGCTAAAGAGCTTGAGGCGGTTCTCGACCGCCATCTTGTAGGCGTCAAGCGTATTCTCGCGACCGTAGAATGCGGACACAAGCAATATGAGGCTGCTCTTGGGCCAGTGGAAATTGGTGAGCAGTCCGTCTATCACCTTGTACTTGTAACCCGGGTAGAAAAACGCGTGAGTCACGCCCTTTTGCGGCTTTAAAAAGCCGTTAGCGTCGGCGATGGTCTCGACCACGCGGGTACTCGTGGTACCCACGGTCACAATGCGTCCGCCTTCGCGCTTCGCCTTGTTGATGATGTCGGAGTTCTCCTTGGTGAGTTCGTAATGTTCGCCGTGCATCTTGTGCTGAGTGAAGTCCTCGACCGAAATGTTCTGGAAGGTGCCGGGGCCCACGTGAAGCGTGACTTCAGCGACAGAGACTCCCTTCGCCTTTAAATCGGCAAGCATCTGCTCGCTGAAGTGGAGGCTCGCCGTAGGCGCAGCCACCGCCCCAGCGTACTTGGCGAAAATCGTCTGGTAAGCCTTTTTGTCGTCCTCGTCATCGGGGCGGTCAATGTAGGGCGGGAGCGGCACATGGCCCTGCGCGTTCATCACCGCCTCAAGCTCCACTGGCGTCACCGCAAAGCGGAGCACGCGGGCGCCGTCTTCCCTGATGTCTTCGACCGTCGTCTCGACACCGGCAATGTTGAGCACGCGCCCAATTTGGAACGCCTTACCCGGGCGCACCTGCGCCTCGTAGCGAGCATTCCCGTTCTCGGCAGGGATAAGCGCCTGCACCAAAAGCGTCTCGACCTTGCCGCCGTGCAGCGTTTCGCCATACAAGCGTGCCGGAATCACCTTGGTATTATTTACCACAAGGCAATCGCCGGGACGGAAGAGTTCAACAATCTCCGGGGCCTTCATAATACGGCGTTCGCCGCCATGGCGCGGGCAATACAAAATGTGCGTCTTGCCCTTGCCCGCCGTGCGGGAGGCGATTAACTCCTTGGGAAATTCAAAGTTGTAATCCGAAAGCGAATGTTCCATTACATTTCTTCCAATGTATCCTTAAGAAGCTTCTTCATTTCGTCGCGGAGGGATTCCGGCTTGAGAATCTGCACATGCGGCAACATTCCCAAAAGCCAAGTTTTAAAGTCGGGCGTGACACGGATTTTCATGTCGACCACATCCCTCTTGCCGCTGTCCCTGCGAAGCACCACCGGCGGATTGAAATGCGACTTTTCGAACTGGTTCTTGAGCCAGCCATCCTTGATGAGGAGTGAAACACTTTGCACCGGGTCTGACTTCGTGTACTTGCCAAACGTGTACTTGTAATGCGTCGCCGCGTCAAACACCAAGTTGTCTTCTATAGGCTTGTTCGTCAAAGTGACATTGGAAATGTTTTCTACAAGGTAATTTTTGAACACGTTCTTTTGCGCATAGGTCTCGTCGGCCGCGACCAGGTACAAAGTATCGATTCGCATAATGACCTTGACTGGGCTCAGTTCCATGGTCTCCACTTTTTTGTCGCCGGCATGACTGTAGGTCACGCGGATCTTGAGTTTTTTGTGGATGGCGTCAAGGAGTTTGTTGACCATCACGTCCTGGATCTTGTTGTCGCTGAACGGGCCATAGTCCAGCACCAGGTCACGGTCCGTGGTGATGGCCTCGGGTTTGAACTCGTCGGGATTCGTCGTCTGCAAAGCCTCGATTAGCTTGTCGAGCAACTTGCGGTTCTTGACATTGGCAGGAGTCGCGTCCGACATGTTCTTCTTGATTTTTTCAAGCTGCTTGACAGCGCCCTGGTTAAAGTTCATCTTTTCTTCGGTCTGGATGACCCACACCGTTTCACCGTTGCGCTTGTGGCTGTGAAGTCCGCAGTTTTCGCTACGAAGCAGTTCCAAATAGCGGAATACCGTGCGGGGGCCGCGGCCAATGGCGGTCGCCAGTTGGGACACGGTCATCTCCCTTTTCAACAAATCCTTCACGGTGTTTATTTTCTCATACCCAGCCATAAGAAATCTCCTTTTTTTTGCTTAACAAATTCTCAACCTATTTTCGATGGATGCCGTCTTGACCGTTTTCACGGCGTTGAGGAACGCCCACTGCTTTTGGAAGGAATTGGCAACATGCCCTTCTAGCAAATACTTGTTGTTGTAATAACTCACGCGAATGTGCGCCCCCGACAAGCGGGAACTTACATTAAAGACGAGTTCAATATCCTTGCAGATGTTCACATTTTGCAGGGAGCTCTCGGGCACAGTCTCGATGACAAGCGAAAGGTCCTGGAGGCCCGTCATGTTGGCGATGCGGTTTTCCAAGTCCTTGGGATAATTTTCCTCCGTGCAGCACAGCCGCACTTTCGCCTTGCTGTTCTCGACCTCTACCGAATAGTCAAACACGCGGACGGTCAGCGATTCCAGCATGCGCAAAATGGCCTCCCTGATGCGTTCATCCGAAATGTAGGTCTCCATTTGCACGCGCATAAAGTCCACGCAGCCGCGGACGCGCGGCATGTTGTTGACGCAGGCGCAAAGGGCGCGCTTAACCATCAGGCTCCTGACAATGCCGTCCAGGTAAACAATCCCCTGCCCCACCGTCACAGAGACCCGGCGGGAGTCCTCGGGGAAGAGCTGGAACAGCTTGCTGCGGACCACCTCCGAAAGTTTTTCGTTGGGGATGTTCTGCATGGACTGCGGAATAGTGATGAACAAAAGCGACTTGTCGTCCAGGAGGATGGCGAGCTTGTCCTTGCCCGCATCGCTCACCAAGCCGACGGCCACTCCAAACTGGTCCCTCAAGGTGTGGTAGACATGGTCGCCTATCAGCACATGCGCCGTTTGGGCGGGAACCAGGCGGTAGCCTTCGGGAGCATTCTCATTTGAAATGACAACCTTGGAGCATTCGATCTGCTCGGGGGCATTGCCGTCATAGCTGACCTGGAAAACATCCTTGTCGCCGGTCTGGAAACAACTCATGACCACGCCCGGCTTGACGGCGCCCTTGAAGTAGAGCCAGTTCCCGGGAGACACGCGGTTGTAGCCGTAAATCTTGGCGTACTCCGTCCCCACATTGCGACGACCGAGGGAGAACTCGTGCGAAAAGGCGACAAAAGTCGTCTCGCATTCGTCGCAGCTGCATAGAAGCGGTATGTGCGCGTCCAAACCGCCGTACGTCGAGTACGGTTCCTTGGCAAACAGCCCGTGGGTCGTCACCCTGCGGCAACGCCTGCAAAAGAGCTGTTGCGAATGTAACCTATGTGGAAACTGGGAGCGCATTTTTGAGTTACTAGTTGATAGTTACTAGAATTATCAATCCCAAGAAGCTTCTTGCATTAAAAATTCACTAGTAACTAATAACTTAGAGCTTTAAACTATTCCTTCATGAGCGGGAGCGCCACGTCGATGCGGCGCAAAACCTCTTGTTTGCCGATGATCTCGAACATTTCCCAAAGGCCGGGGCCTGCGGTAACGCCGGAGACAGCCAGGCGCGGGGCGCCCACCAGTTCGCCCACCTTGTGGCCGCAGCGTTCAGCAAGATCGTAAAAACCCTTTTCGATGACCGGCGTCTTGAAGTCGTCAATGGAAGCGAGCATGTCGCGCACGAGGGTCGCCAGTTCCTTGGATCCTTCGCCAAAGTGCTTCTTTGCGCCCTTCTCGTCGTAAGTCGTCGGCGCGACAAAGAAGTACACCGCCATGTCGGCCAGGTCCTGCACAAAATGGGCGCGCGGCTTGAGCTGCTTCACGATCTCGTCGAGGCGTTCTTCCGGCTCCTTCGAGAGGTCAATACCCTTCGCAGCCAAGCCTTCCTTCATGATTCCCTTGAGGAAGGCGTCGTCGCACAGGTGAATGTGCTGGCCGTTCATCCACTGCAACTTCTTTTCGTCGAACATGGCGGACTTCGGGTTGATGCGTTCCAGCGTAAAGCAGTCGATCATCTCATTCACGGTCATGACCTCGCGATCGTCACCTGGGTTCCAGCCGAGGAGCGCGAGGTAGTTCATGAGCGTTTCGGGCAGGTAGCCGAGGTCGCGGAATTCGCCTACGGATGCGGCGCCCTTGCGCTTGCTAAGCTTGCCGCCGTTCTTGTCGAGAATCACCGGAAGGTGGCACCATACGGGCGGTTCCCAGCCAAACGCCTTGTACAAAAGCATATGCTTGGGCGTGGAGCTGATCCATTCATCGCCGCGCAGCACGTGGGTCGTACCCATCAGGTGGTCGTCGACGACACTTGCAAAGTGGTACGTCGGGTAACCGTCGCGCTTGATAAGCACCAGGTCGTCCAGAAGTTCGTTCTGGTACTCAATGTGGCCGCGGATCATGTCGTCGAACTCCGTGACGCCCGTCTCGGGGACCTTGAGGCGGATGACGTACTTTTCGCCGGCGGCGATGCGCGCCTCAGCCTCTTCGCGACTAATGTTACGGCAATGGCGGTCATAACCCGTCACGGGCACATGGCTCTTTTCCTGCTCGGCACGGACTTCCTGCAGGCGCTCCTCGGTACAAAAACAGTAGTAGGCGTCGCCGGAATCCAAGAGCTTCTTGATTTCCCTGTGGTAAATGTCCAGGCGCTCGCTCTGGAAGTACGGGCCGCAATCGCCTTCGCAACCCGGGCCCTCGTCCCACTGGAGGCCCATCCACTTGAGGTCGCGCATCAGGTCGTGCAGGGCGGCTTCGTTGTAACGCTTGCGGTCGGTGTCCTCGATACGCAGGTAGAACGTGCCACCCGTGGCCTTGGCAAAAAAGTAGTTGTAAATGGCGGTACGGGCGCCGCCCACATGCAGGTAGCCCGTGGGGCTGGGGGCAAAACGGACACGGACAGGACGAGATTCAGACATGATATCCTCTTTGAAAATGGTCAAATTTCGTCACAAATTTAGCAAAAAAGCAAAAAAAAGACCCGCCCTCAGGGCGATACGACCGATTTTCCGACTTTTGCCATCACCAAAGCCGCAAACCACCGAATCTTTGCTATCTTTTTGAGCATCAAAGAGTTACAGACCACTTTTTAACAAGGATACGAGTCAATGGAAGCATTGAACGCATTTCTCGATACCGTGGACGGATTCGTGTGGGGCATCCCGCTCATCGCCGTCATCTTGTTCGTGGGCCTCCTGCTCACCATGCGCCTCGGCGTACTGCAAATCACCAACCTCAAGAACGCCTTGCGGTATGTTATCCGCAACGAGAAGGATGGCGAGGGCGAAGTCTCCAGCTTTGCCGCCCTCTGCACGGCGCTCGCGGCGACCGTCGGCACCGGCAACATCGTGGGTGTCGCGACCGCCATCGGTACCGGTGGACCGGGAGCCCTCTTTTGGATGGAAGTCGCCGCTTTTCTCGGCATGGCGACCAAGTACGCCGAAGGGCTTCTCGCCGTCAAGTACCGCAAGGTCGATACCGACGGCAAAATCCTGGGCGGCCCCTTCTACTACATCGAGACCGGCATCAAGGAGCGCTTTGGGCTGAACTTCAAGTGGCTCGCCGTGATGTTCGCCGTGTTCGGCGTCCTCGCGGGCCTGCTCGGCATCGGCACCATCACGCAGGTGAACGGTATCGCCTCGGCCGTCGCGACCGTCATCCCCACCTCCGAATTCGTGAACATCAGCGGCAACTCCATCTCGTACTCCACCGCGCTTGCGGGCCTCTTGGTTACGCTCTTTGCGGCAGCCGTCATCATCGGCGGACTCAAACGCATCGCGAAGGTCTCCACGCTCATCGTGCCCTTTATGGCGATTTTCTACATCATCTTCTGCCTGCTCATCATCGGCCTCAACCTCTCGCAGGTGACTACCGCCATCGAGACCATCATCCGCGCCGCGTTTAACCCGAGCGCCGTGACCGGCGGCGTGGTGGGCACCATCTTTATCGCCATGCAAAAGGGCATCGCCCGTGGCATTTTCAGCAACGAGGCGGGCCTCGGTTCCGCCCCCATTGCCGCTGCCGCCGCCCGCACCAAGGAACCGGTACGCCAGGGACTCGTATGCATGACGGGAACCTTCATCGACACCATCGTCATCTGCTCCATGACGGGCATCGCCATCGTGGTGACGGGCGCCTGGAGCCCGGAACTCGGCCTCCAGGGAGTGAACATCACGCTCGAAGCCTTCACCCGCGGACTCTCCATTTTCCCGGCGGGTGCGACCATCGCCCCGTTCGTGCTCACCATCGCGCTCGTGTTCTTTGCATTCACGACCATCCTCGGCTGGGCCTACTACTCGGAACGCTGCCTCGAATACCTCGTGGGCCGCGGCAAAAAAGGCGCCATCCTCGCTTACCGCTGGCTTTACATCGCCGCCGTGTTCGTGGGCCCCTACCTCACGGTGAGCGCCGTGTGGACCAGCGCCGACATCTTCAACGGGCTCATGGCCTTCCCGAACCTCGTTGCTCTGATTCTACTTTCCGGCATTGTCGCCCGCGAGACGAAGAAGTTCTTCGTGAAGCTCGAGAAGGAGAGGAACTAGCCTAAGGCTAGAAGCCGCAGTACAAGGGGGGGGGCATCCCCCCTTTTTTTGTTTTCGGCTGTTTTTTTTCTTGACTATCGCCCCTTGTTGATTTATTTTTACAACGAATAATCCTCTAAGGAGACCGCCCTATGAAGAAATTCGCTCTCTTGGCCGGAACCTGCGCCCTGTTCTTTTTCGTCGCCTGCGGTGACGATTCCTCCACAAGCGCGTCGAAAAACGACTCGCCCAGCACCGCCGAAATCACTCCCCCAAAAGATACGGCTCAGGTCGATTCCGGTTGCACCGTCAAGGAATCCGCAGAAGGCTTCGACATTATCTGCAACGGGGATTCCATCGACACCATCCACGACGAGGAGACCGAACAGGGGACCTGCCACGTGAAGGACACCGTCAACACGTCCGGGAACGCCGGGGTGAGAATTACCTGCGGGGATTCCACGCGTGTCGTATGGTCCGCCACGACCGACAAGGACGAAAGTTCATCTTCCACCAAAGAAGAAAAAGTTTCAAGCGGCACGGAAAACGGATCTTCAGCCAGCAAAGATGAAAACGTCTCGAGTGGCACGGAAAACGGATCTTCAGCCAGCAAAGATGAAAACGTCTCGAGTGGTAATGAAAACACATCCTCGTCAAGTCAAAAGGAATCCTCTGAAAAGAGTTCTTCTTCCGTAAAGTCGTAGGATTCTTCCTCATCCGTAAAACCGGGAAATTCCTCGTCTTCCGCAAAACCGGAAAGTTCTTCCGTCAATGAAGAATCATCTTCATCCAGTTCTGAAGAAACCCATTCTTCCTCGGTATTGATGGTTCCTCCACTAGACACCCTAACTTGCAATTCAAAAAAATACACAACCGATACCGCCTTCTGCTTCAGGAGTCGACTGAGTGGAAACTATGCCGTCTACAAGCTATGCGGCGAAGCTGAATACGACCCGGAAGTCGCAACCTGTGACGGGGGAACTATCAAGGTGGAATGCGGCGGTACCGCCTATGACACCTTGCAGAAAGTTTGCCTGAAAAATACACTCTATCCACTGACCGCCACCGAAAAGGGAATCGAAGGCGTTTACATTGGCGCAAACGACACCACTTACGATAGCGACAATAGCATTGTCAGCGTAAAACCAATCTATTTTGCCAAGGCCAACCTGCTTTTGATCAAGAAAGGCGAAGGCAACTACGAAGGCGTAGTCCCTGCGTCCCCCGGAATAATTTCGAAGGGAGCACGCGTCAAGTACCACAACGAGATGTACTACGATATCGAAGCCGACACCTTGGACCTGTTCGTCCATGGGGACACAAGCGGATACTTCTACTTGGAGGAGATAATCAATAGTAGCGATATAGCTGGCAACGATGCCTACGACATCGCCCGGGCCAAGCTGGGCGGGAAATGGAGATTACCGAGATATGACGAAATATGGTACTTATACCGCTACCGATACTTTGGAGGAGCCACTACAGAGACGATTATCGACCACCACACCGTTTGCTATAACCATATCGACCCTATCCACAAGACCGAAATCGCCCTCCCTAAAGCGGGCTACTATAACGAAACAGGCTTTGTCAACAATTCTCATGGCTATAGGCTTGATAGAGCCGGAAATTCTTTTGTACCATCAAACTTTAATACTAATGGCGGGGCGATTAGATACGGTTTCGCAGTCCGCCCGGTATTTACCGGCGACTAGGGAATTGAAAAATCTATAGTCCCATCATCCCGCAGAGTTCGTCGCCAATGGCGCCCTGGTTGATGGTGACCATGATTATCTTTTGTTCCAATTCACTTGGCGGGTCCATGGGGCCCGTTTCTTTTTGTGTACCGCGCACCAGCAGTTCGCCAAGCGCGACATGCAGCGCGAGCGATGCATCGATGTACTTGAGGTGCGTCGGTTCTTCCAAGATAAAGTTCAGCGGTTTCTTTTCGGCGAGCACGCGGGCTGCCGGAACACCCGGCCCATATTCGTCTTCCACGCCCATGTTGGCAAGCACTGCATCCGAGGCGAGCAAGGCCTCCACGATTTGCGGGTGGTCAAGCGCTCCCTTCACGCCTGTCGCCGTCACCACGAGGCGGGACTCCGCAATCGCACTGGAAACGGCGGCGTAGTCGCGAAAATCTAGGACGGCAACCCCGTTCTGCGAAAGCACCTGCGAAAAATCGTTCGCGCCGCCAGCCCTTTGCGTATCGGTCGCGACGGTCACCGCGCACCCGCGACGTACGCCCTGCAAAGCGATTCCCGACCCCACCTTGCCGCTTCCAAAAACAAGTAGCCTTGTTGCCGGGGGCGTACCCCCCTCCGACGCCCCCTCCGCAAAGCCAAGCTGCTCCAACGCCCTAAAGTAGCCCTCGCCCGTGCCAAGGCACGTTTCAATACGCTTAACGATTCCGCTATCGGCCACGTAAACAGGCAGCGAGGATTTTTCAAAAAACTGGACGCCGCTGCGGGTCAGTTCCACAAAGCCGTGACGCGGGTGGCACGCCGAGAATTGCCCGGCGCAGTCCAGGATCAGGTCAAAAAAGGCGCCTTCGGATTCGCCCGCCAGGACCTCGGCGGGGGTAAGCAAGGGGATGCCGCTTTCACGGAGCAGGTCGACGATCTTTGCATCGCAGGGCATGGACGTACCGCCCTCCCCCCCAGCACGACCGGCGACAAGTCCTGCACCGCCCGCAAGCAAGGCGCGATACTCAAGCAGGGTGTTTCTGAAGATGGGGGTCGCCACCAGCACGCGGAGGCCCTCGAAGGGGCGCGACTGCCTCCACTCCGCCGAAAGGGAGTCCAAGGCGGGGTATTCGCGGTGTGTATATGCAGAATTTACAATCTCGTCGAACAGCATTTCACTAATATAGCTAGAATTTTTGCGCTATTCTGCTCAAAAAAGGCATTTTTGCGTTGCAAACCTATACAACGAAAACTCCCCCCAAAAAGGGGAAAACATGGTTCCCGAATCTATTTTTAACATAGATACAAAAGGGTATGATTATGGACAAAAAAATTCTCTCTTCTCTTCTCGCCTTTTCGTTTGGTTGCGGCATGGTCTACGCCCAGACGGCCGAAATCGGTACTTGGGCAGGCTTCCGCAAGGGCGCAGCTTCCTTTACGTTTGACGATGGCGCGCCGAGCCACGTGAGCGACGCAGGTCCGATGTTCAAGAAGTACGGCTACAAGGCAACCTTCAACGTGGTTTACAACTGGAACCCCGACTGGAACGGTTTCCAGGGACTTGCCAATGAGGGGCACGAAATCGCAAGCCACAGCAATAGCCACGGCAATAACATGAGCGGCGAGGAAGCCTCTTCCAAGACAAATATCGGGGGCAGAATCAAGCAGAAATACGGTATCATCACGGTCGCCTATCCGAACTGCAACGTTCCTAACGAAAGCGCAGTCAAGCAGAACTACATCGTAGGCCGTATCTGCAACGGCAGCTGGAAGGGCATGAATGATGAAATGGGCAAGGACGGCCCCTCCAACTGGGCTCAAACCCCCGCCACCATGACCGGTGACGAAGGCCAGCTCAAGACCACGAACGACTTTACCGGCAGAATGCAGAAAGTCATCCAGAGCAACGGCTGGGCAGCATTCCTCACCCATGGTTTCCAGGGCAAGCAAAACGGCAACGCCAACTACTCGCCGACGGATATCAACGCCATCGATGGTGCCCTCAAGTGGGCCCAGCAGAACGACAAGGACATCTGGGTCGCTCCGATGGGATTTGTCGCCATGTACATCAAGGAACGCAATGCCTCCAAGGCAGAAGCTTCTACGAGCGGCGGCAACATCACGGTCAAGCTGACCCACAACATCAAGGACAACATTTCCGACTACGACTACCCGCTCTCCCTGCGCGTCAAGTACAGCGGCTCCACGGCCAACGTGACGCAGGCGGGCGCCAAGCTTGAATCCAAGATTGACGGCGGCTACGTGTACTTCGACGCCGTGCCGAACGAAGGCGACATCGTCATCGCGGGCGAAGGCGGCTCGGGTCCCATTCCAGAATCCTCTAGCAGCGTAGAAATTCCGCAGACTTCCAGCAGCAACACGCCGGTATCCTCATCATCCCGCAACAATCCGTGGGGACAATCTTCCTCGTCTGCAACCAATCCGTGGGGTCCGAATCCGTGGGGTCCGCAATCTTCTTCGACCACCGCACTCACGGCTGAAACTGTGGACTTCTCCGCGGTTGCCGTCTACAGGACCGCAGACAACTACATCGAAGTTTCCGGCGCAAAGGGCATGCCGATTACGGTATACAACCACATGGGTCAGGTTATCCGCACCACACGCGGGCTCGGCATGGTACAGAAGGTGTTCTCTGGCGCGAAGGGCAAGTACCTCGTGAAAGTCGGCAACAAGACGTTCAAGGTTTCTCTCTAAATCCACACAAATCAAAAAAAACGACGCTCTTCAGAGCGCCGTTTTTTTTTGCATTTTCCTAGGCGAGACTGCCCGCGCTAAAAGCGCGGAGTCTCAGTAACAAAGAACGCGAACCGAAGCCGTACAAATAGTACGGCGAGTGCGAGCGTGATGCAGTATCGCGAAGCTTATAAAGCTATATCAATAATTCGCCTAGAAGCGAGCCAGACAAAGAACGCGAACCGAAGCCGTACAAATAGTACGGCGAGTGCGAGCGTGATGCAGTATCGCGAAGCTTATAGGCGAATTAGACTAGGTGGAGAATTTCTTGTTGGTATGCGCCTCCACCACGTTCACCACGTAGTCGCCCAGCTTTTCGCAGTCGTTCACCACGTCCATGTAGTGCACGCCCATCTGGTAGCTGTATTCCTGGTTCTCGATATCGGTGACGTTCTTCTCCTTGAGGAGCTTGCGGTAGTCGTTGATTTCGTTCTCCAGGTTCAGCGTGCGGTTCGCATCGGCCGATGCATAATCGCTAATGACATCAACCATGTTCGTGAGCGCATTGTCGCAAAGTTGCATGATATGCTTGATATGGCCGTACTGGTTCTCCGTAAAGTCTTCCTTGCTGCGGAACTTGCGGTTGATGGCACGGGCCATGTTGTAGCAGGAGTCGCCGATGCTTTCGATTTCAGAAATTTCCCTGAGCATCGACTGGATGTTCGTCTTACTTTCGGGACTCAGGCGGCCTTCCGAAACCTTGTTAAGGTAGTTCGCAATCTCGATTTCCATATTGTCGCTGATGCCTTCGTACTTCTCGATGCGGGCAAACAGCTTGACGAATTCGTTTTCGTCCTTCATCTCGAGCAGTTCGGGCACCATGCGGAACATTTTTTGCGTGCGGGCCGCAAACAAGTTAATTTCCTTGCGGGCTTCAAAAAGCGAAAGTTCTGCGGTACTCATGAGGCCCGCGCTGATAAACTTGACCTTGAAATCTTCGCCATCTTCTTTTTCGCGGATAATCTTGCAGATGATTTTTTCCATCGGCTTGATGAACCAGATGAGGATAAGCACGTTGCAGAGGTTGAACGCCGTATGGAAGGCAGATAGCGCGTAGGTCACACGAACGCTCGCCTGGGCAACTTCTTCTTCGGAATGCGGTACGAAATTCGGGTCGAACCCTACAATGCTGCACACCATGTTCACGAACGGGCGGAACACAATCAACACCCACACCACGCCGAACACGTTAAACAACATGTGGGCCAAGGCCGCGCGCCTCGCCTGCGTACTTGCCGAAAGGGCCGCAAGGTTCGACGTCACCGTGGTACCGATGTTTTCGCCCATCACGAGCGCAATGCCCTGGTAAATCGGGAGCACGCCGCTACTGCAGAGCAAGAGCGTAATCGCCATGATGGCGGCAGACGACTGCACGCACATGGTAAGGATGCTGCCCAGCAACAAGAAGAGGAGCGTGCTGAAGATGCCCCAGCCGCCGGTCGTCGAGAAGAAGTTGATTACGGCCTGGTTGTGGGCCAAGTCCATCGCCACTGCATTTTCGCGCAGCGTAGTAAGGCCGAGGAACATGAACGCGAAACCGAACACGAATTCGCCGATACTCTTGGTCGAGTTCTTCTTGGTGTAAGAAAGGATGATGCCGAGTGCGAAGAACGGCCACACCACCGAGCTCATGTTGAACTGGAACCCGAATATCGACATGATCCACGCCGTGGCAGTGGTACCGATGTTCGCGCCCATAATAACAGGAATGGCCTGACTCAATGTGAGCAGGCCAGCGTTAACGAAGCTTACGGTAAGGACGGTCGTGGCGGTAGAAGATTGCACCGAGGCCGTAACGAACGTACCTGTGAGGAGGCCTCCGATACGGTGCTTGGTCATGGTGCCAAGGACTGCGCGGAGGTGACCGCCGGTGAGTTTCTGCAAGCCTTCGCTCATCGTCTTCATGCCGAACATGAGGAGCGCAAGGCAACCGATCATTTTGAGAATTGCAAGAATCATACTTTAAATCCAATCCTAATTTCAGTACCGAATCCGACAGCCGAATTCAGTTGTATTGTTGCGTGGAGAACTTCCGCTATGTGCTTTACGATAGCAAGCCCGAGCCCCGTTCCACCTGTTTCCTTGGAACGGCTCTTGTCTACGCGGTAAAAGCGCTCAAAGACACGCGACTGGCATTCTTCCGGAATGCCGATGCCGGTATCCTTCACCACGATAGCGCCCGGTTCAACAATAACGGCAACCTTGCCGCCTTGCTCCGTATAGCGAATGGAGTTATCCACTAGGTTAAAGACCATCTCGTAAAGCAGTTTCGAGTTTCCCTGGATTTCCGCAGCCTTATCGCCATCCAGCGAGACTGATACGGATTTTTTGCTTGCCTTCAGGCTAAGGTCCTCGACGCAGCCGTGCGCCACGTTCCAGAGGTTGACCTTTTCGTTCAGGTCAAACAGTTCGCCTTGTTGCCCATCCAGTTTCGAGAGCGTGATGATGTCGTTCGCGATGGACTGCAGGCGGAGCGCTTCCTTGTGGATTTTGCCCGCAAACATCTTGACATCTTCAGGTTTTGCCATGTCGTTCTCGATAAGTTCCGCATAGCCCGAAATAGAGGTCAACGGCGTCTTCAGCTCGTGAGAAGCATTCGCCGTAAACTCGTCCTTCAGGTGCGTTATCTTCTGCTTTTCGTTCGAGAGCTGCTCGATGGTCAACTGCAGCTCAAGATCCTGCTTGCGTATGGTATTGACAAGCGGTGCGATTTCCTTGTAGACGTTCTCGATTTTCATCCACTCGGGAGTTCCCAACTGGTCCACTAGCTTTTGTAGCGGACTAATGAAGGCTCGGCTAAGCCCGATTGCAATGAGAATTGCCGCAGCGACAATGGCCGCCAACAAAACAATAAGGTACGGAATCGTCTTGGAAAATACCTGCTGCAAGTTCGCCTGGCGCATTCCGAGGCGCAGCACCTTGCCATCATTCAGGCGCTTGGCAAAGTAGAACACCTTTGCCTGCAAGGTAGAGGAATAGCGGAGATCTTCGCCAGCCCCTTTCGCAAAGGCATCTATGACCTCTTCGCGGTCATTGTGATTTTCCATCTTGACCGTTTCGGCATCGCTATCGTAAAGGATTCCTCCCTTCGAATCGATGAGCGTTATGCGAAGGTCCTTGCTTGCAAACTTTGAAAGCTTTTGAGGCTCGTCGCCAAGGGCTTCCCCGACATACGCAGTCTCTATCAGGCGCAAGTTCTCGCGAAGTTGGCTCTTGAGCTGGCCCGCCATTTCCCCTTCAAAAACCTGCATTGTAAAGTAAACCGCACACAGGGCTGCAATCACCCCCATATAGATCAAGCTATATCTTATGCGGTCCTTCATTGCGCCTTGTAACCTACATTGCGGACGGTTTGAATGATGGACCCTTGCTCACCCAATTTTTGTCGGAGGGTCTTGATGTGCATATCCACCGTTCGAGTGTCCATCTTGAAATCGATGCCCCAAATCTTTTCCAGAATCTGCTGCCTGGAATAGACGAGCCCCGGTTGAGACATGAGAAGTTTCAGGAGCTCGTATTCCTTATAGGTGAGTTCCACGTTCCCGCCATCGGCGGTAACGATGCGCTTGCCCATATCGATGCAAACACCCCCGAGCGATAGCGAAGTCTGTTCCTCGGAATCGGCTTTCAGCGTGCCCGCACGGCGGAGCAGTGCCTTGACGCGCGAAATGAATTCC
Organism: Fibrobacter sp. UWP2; assembly: GCF_900141705.1. NCBI lineage: Bacteria > Pseudomonadati > Fibrobacterota > Fibrobacteria > Fibrobacterales > Fibrobacteraceae > Fibrobacter > Fibrobacter sp. UWP2. The sequence continues at coordinate 21,719 of NZ_FQYM01000022.1, read as the reverse complement.
AGAATACCGAAAGGCTTTGCAATGTAATCGTCCGCACCCGCGTCGAGACCCTTGACCTTTTCGATTTCAGAGCCCTTGGCAGTAATCATGATGACAGGGACACTCTTAGTAGCGTCCTGTGCGCGGAGGCGCCTCAGAATACTTAGGCCATCTTCTCCCGGCAACATGATATCGAGAATAATCAGGTCGGGCACGCATGTCTTGACAGCCTCGTCTAAGCCCTTCCCGCAGTCGAAAGCGTTCACATCAAAACCGCTACTTTTAAGCGCGTAGGCTTCCATCTCGCGGATTTCGGAATCGTCTTCAACAATGTAGATTGTATTCATAGTTTGCGGATTATCCAATCACCAAGATAAAAACACAATACAGTCAATGCAATGTCTAAAACAAAAACTTCGCAAAGGTTTTATTTATACTTTACATGGATTTTACAAATCAGACTTTGACTAGAAAAGCCTATCTTCAAAATTCACCTAGAAACGAGCAAGGTCCTAATCTATATCTTGAAACGGAAACAAGTTTCCGACAAGATATGATTACGACATCCTTCGACGAACAATGGGCAAAGCCCATTTCCCGCGCTAAAGCGCGGAGTCTCAGTAGCAAAGAGCGCGAACCGAAGCTGTATAAAAATACAGCGAGTGCGAGCGCGATGCCGTATGGCGACATTTATAGGCAAATTTATGTAGAGAATTTCTTGTTGGCGTGAGCCTCTACCACATTCACCACGTAGTCGCCCAGCTTTTCGCAGTCGTTCACCACGTCCATGTAGTGCACGCCCATCTGGTAGCTGTACTTCTGGTTTTCGATATCGTCGACATTCTTCTCCTTGAGGAGCTTGCGGTAGTCGTTAATCTCGTTTTCCAGGTTCAGCGTACGGTTCGCATCCACCTGCTGGCTATCGTCGAGAACAGCTATCATATGCTCGAGCGCCTTGTCGCACAGGCCCATGATATGCTTGATATGCTCGTACTGCTCCGCGGTAAAATCTTCCTTGCTGCGGAACTTGCGGTTGATGGCGCGCGCCATGTTGTAACAGGAATCGCCAATGCTTTCGATTTCAGAAATTTCCCTGAGCATCGACTGGATGTTCGTCTTACTCTCCGGGCTCAGGCGGCCTTCGCTCACCTGGTTCAGGTACTTCGCAATCTCTATTTCCATGTTGTCGCTGATGCCTTCGTACTTCTCGATGCGGGCGAACAACTTCACGAAGTCGTTCTCTTCCTTCATTTCGAGCAGGTTCGGTACGAAGTTGAACATCTTGCGAGTGCGGGTCGCAAACAGGCTGATTTCCTTGCGGGCCTCAAGGAGCGAGAGTTCCGGAGTGCCCATCAGGCCTGAGCTAATGAAGTGCAGGCGGGAATCTTCCTCTTCATCGGATTTCTTGGGCTTAATGACCCTGCAAACAAATTTTTCGATGTACTTGATGAACCAAATCTGGATGAATGTGTTCGAGACGTTGAACGCCGAGTGGAACGTGGCGAGCACCACGGAAATCTTCGCAAGGTTCTTTTCGTAACCCGGTTCGCCCATGTGGATGGAGAGGTCGAAGCCAACCACGTTACAGACGGCAGCGAGGAACCACTTGAGCACGATGATTACCCAGATAACGCCTATCACGTTAATCGTAAAGTGAGCAAGGGCCGCGCGGCGAGCCTGCGTATTGGCGGAAAGCGCCACGATGTTCGCGGTAATCGTCGTACCGATGTTTTCGCCAAGCACGAGCATGATGCCCTGGTCAATATGGAGCACGCCGGTGGAGCAGAGGATCATCGTGATGGCCATGATGGCGGCAGAAGACTGCACGCACAGGGTAAGCACCGTACCCATCACGAGGAAGAACAGCGAGTTGAAGAAGTTCGGGTCGCTGAAGCGGGCAAAGAACGAACTGATGGAAGCGCTCGCACCCGGATCCTGTACTACCGCGAAACCAGTTTCCTTGAGGGTCGTAAGACCGAGGAAGAGGAAACCGACACCGAACAGGAACTCGCCTAGCACGCGCTTCTTGTTCAGGTACACGAGAATGATACCGATGAAGAACGCCGGGTAGACGAAGTTCGCGATGTTGAACGAGAACCCGAGGCTCATGATCCATGCCGTTACCGTCGTACCGATGTGGGCGCCGAGGATAATCGAGATGGCCTGCATGAGCGTAAGGAGCCCCGCATTAACAAAAGAGACCGTCATCAACGTGGTGGCGGTCGAACTTTGTACTGAGGCTGTAACGAACATGCCGGTGAGCATCCCCGTGAAACGGTTCGTGGTCATGGTTCCGAGCACATGTCTGAGCTGCGGACCGGCCATTTTTTGCAAAGCCTCGCTCATGGACTTCATACCGAACATGAGCAGGGCTAGGCACCCTAACATTTTTAACGCCATCCAAGTCATAATTATAGGACCTTCCTATGAAGCGCCACTACCGGATCATCGTCGCTGCCTTTCAGCTAGTTCGGGCTCATGGCGGTGAATTGTTGATTGTAAAGCTGGCGTAAAATATAGAAAAAATTAGGTAAAATTTAACCACCAAAAAAAATGGTAAACCAAACTCGTTGAATTAGGGACAACGAGAGCCTCGTACCCCGAGCCTTTTTCCTTACAGACTTCTTACCATGGCAACGGCCTGGCTCGCAATGCCCTCGCCCCGGCCCGTAAACCCGAGTTTTTCGGTCGTGGTGCCCTTGATGCCAATCTGCCTGATATCCAGGCCCAGCACGCGGGCGATGTTCGCCTTCATGGCGTCCTTGTGCGGGTTCACCTTCGGGCGCTCGCACATCACGATGCTGTCGATGTTCACTATTTCGAAGCCAGCCTTGTGGACTTCCTCGCCCACCTTGCGCAACAGTTCCAGGCTGTCGGCGCCCTTGAACGCAGGGTCGGTATCCGGGAAATACGTACCAATGTCGCCGAGGCCCGCGGCTCCCAGAAGGGCGTCACTAATCGCATGGAGCAACACATCGGCGTCGCTGTGTCCAAGGAGACCCTTCTCGTACGGGATATCCACCCCGCCAATAATGCACTTGCGGCCTTCCACCAACTTGTGAACGTCAAAACCGATGCCCGAACGATAAATCTTGTCCATGTTCGTACCTTTTCTTTGTGAGCCGGGGCGAGCCTTACACTATCAGCGCAAGGCTCGGCATCACTCCGACCAAAAGGAGTGCCAGGCCAGCAATAGCCACGCCGAACTTGAGCAGGTAACCGTAAGACGGGTTCGTCCCCTTGCAGCAGCACTTTTCCTCTTCACAGTCGCACTTGCGCGGAGCGAACAGGGCGTATGCTACACGGAGGTAGTAAACCGCAGCCACCAGGGAAAGCGCAAAGCCAAAGGCGGCGAGCTTGCCAAGGCCGGCACTAAAGGCGTCCGTGAACAAGGTGAACTTGGCGAGGAACCCGGCCACCGGCGGGAGGCCGGCAAGGCTTGCCAAGCAAACCGTAACACTCAAGGCAACAAACGGACGGCGGCGTCCTACGCCCTGGATATCATCGAGATTTTCCTTCTTGTCTTCCCTGCCAGAGAGGTAAGCGATACCCGTGAGGGCACCCGCACTCGCCACGGCGTAGGTCACAAGGAAGTAGACCATGGGGCCGAGCTGCACAGAACCGTTACCGGCATAGTTCGGGAGCAAGAAACCGATTGCAATGAAGCCGGCGTTCATCACGGCAGAGAACGCCATAATGCGGCGGATGGACTTTTGAGCCAAGCCGCTAAAGGCGCCAACGACCATGGAGAGGATGGCGACAACCAAGACCACCAAGTAAAGCGAACGCGACTGGCTACCGATTGTGACCGGCTCCGCCAAATTCCAAGCAGGGGCGGTCGCAGCCTTGGTCACCAAAAGGCCAAGCCACACAGAACCGAGAGCCGCCAAGGCGCCCACCTTCACGACGGCGGCCATAAAGCCCGTCACGGCGACAGATGCGCCCGTGTAGACGTCGGCCACCCAGAAGTGGAACGGAGCAGCGCCCGCCTTAAAGAGCAGGCCAAAGATCACGAACAAGATGCCCACGGCAAAAATCGGGCCACGGCCATCGAGAATCGAGGCAAAGAAATGCGTACTGCCGGTAGCGCCATAAATCATGGCGACACCATAGAGGTACAAGGCGCTAAATACCGCACCCGAGACAAAGTACTTGAACACGCCTTCGCCAGCGTTTTCTTCGTGACGACGGATACCCACAAGAGCGTACACTGGGAAGCTAGTCAGTTCCATGCCGAGGAACAAGGCAACATAGTCAATCGCCTGCGTCATGAACAGCGCGCCGCAAGTCGCCAAGAGCAGGAGGCCGTAGGCTTCGCCACCCTTGAACTTTTCGCGGCCTAAAGTCCACTGAGTACCGGCCACACCGAGGAATGCGCAGAGGAGCACCGCGATACCGAGCAGACGGCGGACGGGATCCATGGCAAACAGGTTGTAGAGCGTATCGGTATTGACAAAGGCAAAACCGCCCATGCCAAATACAATGGCAATCGCCGCAATCCACGGGAGGATCTTGTGCTTGTTCTCGTCCTTAATGAACGGTTCGGCGGCAAGCGAAACAAGCGCGCCCACGGCGACGATGGCAATCGGCAAAAGGTTAATGAAATTAGTCATGGGAAGCCTCCTTGTCCAGAGCTTCAACATTTGTTTTGGCAGAATCCGTAGCGGCTGCGGAGCCGGCGGCCTTCGCCGCATCGGCGGAATCGGCGGCAGCCAGCTGGTCCGTCATGCCCGTCACCTGGGCAATGAGGGACTTGCGTTCCTCGTCGCTAAAGCCGTTCGCCTTGAGCGTCGAATCGAGCCGGGCGATTTCCTCGTCGGTCATCGCCTGCACCGGTTCATCGGCTTCTTCCTCGTCGGCATCTTCGGCATCGCCGTCGAGCATCTTGTTGACGTCAGCCATTTGTTCAACAGCCTGTTCATCGAACAAGTGGAGGGAATTGGTAATGAAGGCGGGATGGAAACCGAACACCAAGAGGAGCGCGGTCATGACGCCAATGGAGGCGCCTTCCAAACCAGAAATCCGCTTGCCTTCTTCGTATTCGCGAGCCTGCTTGCCAAAGATGACCTTCTGGATAAAGCGGAGCATGTAGGCGGCCGAGAGAATCATGCTGAAGCCCATGACCAAGGCCGGGAACGGCCCCATATCCCACAGGGAGAGGAGCACCGTGAATTCACCGACAAAGCCCGCCGTACCGGGAACCGCAAGGCTCATAATACCGGCAGCCCCAAAGAGGGTGCTGAACACAGGATTCTTGCTGGCGAGACCACCAAGCTGGTCGAGTTCGCGAGTGCCAGTCATGCGCTCGGCAACGCCCATCAAGAAGAACTGCGCACCGGCAGAAATTCCATGGGCGACCAAGAGAACGAGAACCGCGGGGAGCATCGCCTCCGAAAGGCTGAACACACCCGCCACGGCAAGACCCAAGTGGCTCATGGAGCTAAACGCCAACAGCTTTTTGCCGTCGGTGGCACGGAGCGCCATCAGGGCACCGTAAACAGCCGTCACAAGTCCCAGCCACATCATGACCGTGACCACGTTCATGGAGAGCGGGAAAATGGGGAGCACCCAGGCGATAAAGCCAAACACACCCGCCTTGCTCATGGCACCCGTGAGGATGGCCGAAAGCGGAGCCGGGGCCTCGGCATAGGTGATTGCCTGCCAACCGTGGAACGGGAAGATAGGAGTCTTCACAAGGAAGGCTAGCAAGAAGCTTGCGAGAATAACCATTTGCCTATCGGCCGGGAGGCTCTGCAGAGCGACCGCGAGGGAGAGCAACAAAGAGTTGTCAGCAATCGTGAGCAAGTACCACAAGGCGACCATCATCGGGGCGGAGCCCACCAACGTGTAAATAGCAAAGGTCATCGCGGCCTTGCTACGGTCCTTGCCGCCAAAGCCAGCGATAAGCACCGCGGCCGGAATCACCATGGCTTCGAAGAAGAAGAAGAACAGCACGGCATCGGCAGCGAGGAAGGTGCCGTTCATGGCGCCCATCAGGCTAAAGATGCCAATGGCGAAGTTGCGGTAGTTTTTGCAAGTTGTCGCGCGGGCAATAACAAGCGCCACAAGTGAGAGGGTGCAAGACAGGAACACCATCCAAGCACCCAGCCCATGGCTATACAGGTAATAGAAGACCGGGCCCTTGGTCCCGGGAATACGGAACCATTCCACGGGGTTGGTCGCCATGTTGCCGTTGGCCACAAGCATCACCGAGAGGGCGACAAAGCCAATGCCAAACAAGAACGCCAAACGCGAAGAAGAACTGGGGTCTTCCTTGGAAGTCGCCACCATGAGGATGGCGGCAATAAACGGGGCAATGACAAGGAGATGCAACAGCATTAGACAATCCCTCCAGTCAAAAGTACAACTAGAACAAGTGCGGCGACGCCTACTATGCTAAACGCCACCTGCAGGCGAACCTTGCGGACCTGGAAAACCGTAGCGCCGTCGCCCACGATTGTGGCAATAGCTCCGACAGTCCATTGGATAGCTTGCAAAATCTTGTCGACCACGACATCGCAAATCCAAGCCAATATGGTCACCGGAATGATGCCGCAATACTTGTGCAGGATATCGAAGAAGAACGTCCAAGTGGCCTTGTAGCCCTCGGGGGCAGAGGATCCCTTGGCGGCAGGAACACGGGCCTTGCCGTAAACCTTGTAGGCAATGAACATACCGACCAGAGCGGCAAGCGTTCCAAGACCGGCAAAGATCATCGGGTTCACATGGGCGTGCGCCGGGGCGTTGTAGGCCTGGGCAGCGCCAACCACCGGGGCGAGCGTCTCGCTAAAGAACTTGATGCCCATGGAATCGGCCCACAGGTAACCGGCAAAGATTGCACCGAACGCGAGCACCACCATCGGGATGAGCATCGAAGCCGGAGCCTCGTGAATATGCTCCTCGCTCTCCTTGGAACCGCGATACTCGCCAAAGAAAGTGAGGATCATCAGGCGGCTCATGTACACTGCGGTAATCACAGCCGTGAAGAGGCCGACTGTATAGAACACCACACCGGCAGAGCCGTTCATGAACAGCCTTTCCAAAATCAAGTCCTTGGACCAGAAGCCGGCAAAGCCCGGGAAGCCGATAATCGCGAGGAACGCGAAAATCATGACGCAAGCCGTCACCGGAGTCTTCTTGATAAGGCCGCCCATCTTGCGCATGTCCTGTTCACCGGCGAGCGCGTGGATCACGGCACCGGCGCCAAGGAAGAGCGCCGCCTTGAAGAAGGCGTGGGTGAATACATGGAAAATGGAGGCGTCATAGGCGCAAACGCCTGCCGCCATGAACATGTAGCCCAACTGGCTGATGGTCGAATAAGCGAGCACCTTTTTGATGTCATTCTGGAAGAGGCCTGCAATGGCGGCCCAGAGAGCCGTGAACATGCCGATGACCGTAATGATGTTCAGGATCAGCGGCAAAAGCGCGAACATATTGCCAAGGCGCGCCAACAGGTAGACACCGCTAGTCACCATCGTCGCCGCATGGATAAGGGCCGAAACCGGAGTCGGACCCGCCATGGCATCGGGAAGCCAAGTGAGGAGCGGAATCTGGGCGGACTTGCCCGTACAACCGATAAAGAAGAGAAGGCCTGCCAGAGAGAGTACCGGAATCACGATGTCGACATGGTTCCCGGCAACAATCATCTGGATAAACTGGTTCAGCGCATCGTAATTCAAAATGCCGGCGCCACCGATAGTGACGAGGCAGAGCATGCCGAGCAGGAACCCAATATCGCCAACGCGGTTCACAATGAAAGCCTTGTTCGCCGCCTTGCAGTTATTGAGGTCCTTGTTCCAGAAACCGATGAGCAGGTAAGAGCAAAGGCCCACGCCTTCCCAACCGAGGAACGTCAAGAGCAAGCTGTCGGAGAGCACGAGCACAATCATGCTGAAGAGGAAGAGGTTGATGTAGGCAAAGAAACGCGCAAAGCCGCGATCGCCATGCATGTAACCAATCGAGTACAGCGTGATGAGGGTGCCGATGCCCGTCACAAAGAGGAGCATGATGCGTGAAAGACCGTCGAACAGGAATCCGAAATCGGCCTTGAACATGGGAATGTCAATCCAGTTGCAAAGCGTTTCGCGAATGCCGGCCTCGGGCATGGAGTAAGCGAGGACCGCGACTACGGCAAATGAGAGCGCCGGGAAAATGACGGCAAGACCGCCAACGATTCCCTCATCGGGTCCCTTTTTGCTGGAAGCGGAAGTCACCGCGATAGCGCCCAGCAAGAGGGTCGCCACCAGCGGGAACAGAGGAATGAGCCAAAGCGGTAAATATGTCATAGCTTATTACCCCTTCATGTTCGAATAGTTATCGGCATCGATGCTCTCCTTTTTGCGGAACAACATGATGACCATGGCAAAACCGACGCACGCCTCGGCGGCGGCAACGGCGATAGCGAACAGCGGAACCACCTGGCCCGCAATGCTCATGTCGGCAGGCAAGGTCTTTGCAAAACCGACAAAGCTCAAGTTCACGGCGTTCAGGGCAAGTTCAATGCCCATGAGCACAAAGAACATATTGCGGCGGGAAATCGCCACCATGAGGCCGATGGCGAAAATCGCCAAGGCGAGAATCTGAATAAATATAGGCTGGAGTTCCATTAGTGTTTTTCCTCCGTATTTTCAGACGCCACAGAGCCAAGGCGCTTTTTGGCGAGGAGCACAGCGGCGACCATAGCCGAAAGCAGCAAAAGACCGAGGACTTCAAAAAGCATAAAGTAACCCGGACCCGTCTGGGCCACGTCAAAGAGCGAACGGGAAGTGAGAGCCACAGAACCGCGAAGCGTCGCCGCGTCAAAGGCGAGCGGGGCACGGACCAGGGCAAAACCCACAAGGCCGGCAAGCACGATGACCGCAGGAATCACAAAGAGCGAGACCTTGTCGAACATGGGCGTGTGGCTATCGCGGGCGCCGTTCAGCACCATGATCACGAACGTCACGAGCATCATGATGGCTCCGGCGTAGACCATGATTTGCACAACTCCCAAAAACGGGCTCCCAACAAGGCCGTAAATACCGGCAAGGGAAACCATCGAGACGATGAGCGAAAGCCCACCATAAAGCGGATGACGGCTCAGGAGCACGCAAACCGCGGCACCCAAGGCGATGACCGCCAAGATAATGAAGTACAATAGAGCGAGCATTACTTAACCTCCATTCCCCAGACCTTGAGGGCCTCGGCATTTTTGGTTCCACCGGGGGCAACTTGGCTCTGGGCGTCTTCGGGGTAATCCGCCGGATCCCAGTCCGTGAGGTCGCTCAAGTGGGCCACAAATTCTTCGCGGGTGCGGTGTTCAAACACAATCTTCTTCGTATCCATACGAAGGGCGTCCACCGGGCAGGCTTCGACGCAAAGACCGCAGAACACGCAAGTCAAATGGTCAATGTCAAAGCGCATCACGCGCTTTTCGATGCGCGGGTCGTCGCTCTGGGTGGCCTCAATGAAAATGCAGTGCGCCGGACAGGCTGCCGCACACATGCCGCAAGCTACGCAACGGGGCGTGCCATCAGGGCGGAGCATCAAGCGGTGCTTGGCGCGGTAAGTGTTGCGGATTTCGGGTTGGCCTTCCGGGTAAGAAATCGTCGGGAGGGTCTCGTAGCGGAACAGACCGCGGGCCGCATGCTTCAAAGTGGTGAACAAGCCCCTAAGGCACTCAAAAATGTAGAGGCGTTCAATCCAGTTCATGGGTTTTTGTCTAATAACGCGAGCCATTAGTTACCTCCCAGGAGTTTCGCGATGACCGCAGTCACCACGAGATTCAGCAACGCAACGTTCAAGATGATCTTCCAGCCGAGGTTCATCACATGGTCGTAGCGGAAGCGCGGGAGTGTCCAGCGGACCCAAATCCACACCCAGCAGAAGAACACGCTCTTGACCACGAGCACGAGCAAGTGGATAAGCGCTGTGCCAACGGCAGTAGCAAGGCTGCCCACGGCCACGCCGTTCACCACAAAGTTCGCCGGGTTATAGAAGAACCAGGAGGCGACACCCAAGGCGACGAGCACAACAACCGCCACCCAGGCGACCAGCTTGTACAGCTTGTACTCTTGCAGCACGACCATGCGGTGCGTCTGCTTGGTCGCAGCGAGCTTTTTGGAATAACGGTAAAGCATGTGGAGGAAGGCGAGCACGAGGAACGCGAGGATTCCGCAAAGGATGGCGAGAGCGCCACCCATGTGGGCCTGCATGGTCTCGGTCGTCACGAACGGAACCGCATAGCCTCCCAAGAAGAGCGTTGCGATGAGGAAGCTGTTGATGCAAATGTGGGAGTATTCTCCCATGTAGAAGAGGCCGAACTGCATGGCGCCATATTCGGTATGGTAACCGGCGACCAGTTCGGGTTCACCTTCGGCAACGTCAAACGGGGCACGGCCGGTCTCGGCGATGCTTGCAATAAGGAAGCAGAAGAACGCCACCGGCTGGGCAACGATGCCCCACACGTGGTGTTCCTGCCAAGTCACGATGTCGGTCAGGTTGAAGGAACCCGCGAGGAGCAGCACGCCCATGAGGGAGAGGCCCAGGCAGACTTCGTAACTGATCGTCATGGAACTCGTACGCAGGGCACCGAGGAAAGTGTACTTGGACTTGGAAGCCCAACCCGCTAGAATCGCACCGAAGGCGGAAAGCGAAGAGAAGCCCATGAGCAAGAGCACGCCCACGTCGGAATCGATAATCGAGCCCGGAATGCGCACCATCTTGCCGCCCCAGTCGAACACCATCGGCCCGAACCACGGAATCACGCAGGGGCTCAAGAACACGATAGCGAACGGGATGGCCGGCGCCACGTAGTAGAGCACTCTGTTCACGCCCGCGGGCGCGAACATTTCCTTGAAGAACAGCTTGGTTCCATCGCACATGTTCTGCACATAGCCGAACAGGCGGATTTTGCCAAAGTAGGGAATCTTGATGTAGGAACGGTTCGGGCCTTGGCGGTCTTGCATAAAGCCAGCGCCGCGGCGTTCCATCGGGATCAAAAGAAGGATGTAAAGGACCGGCACAAAGCAGAAGGCGAACTTCGCTATGGTGATGACCCATTCAATCCAGGTTTTGGATTCAATAATATCCATTATGCGTTACCTCCTTCAAGGAGCTTGCCTGTGCTCTTGATGGCGTCGTAAGTCAAACCGGCAAGGACCGGAGCGAACTCGCCCGCCTTTTTGAACGCGGCGGCGGCGCTTTCGAACTTTTGGCCGGCGAGCGCCGAAACCACTTCGTAGGCAGCCGGGATGTTTTCGTCGGGGCAGACCGGGCAGGGGTTCAACTTTTGCAGAATGTTGAGGCAGTTCACCATGGTGCCCTGCACTTCGCTCCAGTGCTTCACACCAAGGGCGAGCGTCGCCTTTTTGGCGGTGGCATCGTCGAAGGCAGAGAGGGCGATGCGGCAGTTGAGCTTATCGAGCGTCTTCTCGACAGAGGGATCTTCGCCATAGAGATCGGCATTGAGCGTCAAAAGCGTTTCGAACTCGCCAATGCGCTTCACAAAGTCGGCCACGTCGGCAAAGCCCAAGAGTTTCATGCCGGCACGGTTCGCCACCGGGTCACCGCTCTTGGCGATGCCGTCGGGATTACCGACCTTGAGGAGACTTCCACCAAAGAGTTCCGCACGGTCACCGAGGGATTCCTTGAGGACGCGGAGAGCGGCAAGGTCTTCAATGGTGCAGGAGCCGCCGGCAACCAGGGCGATTTTCCCATTGCCGAAGGTGTAGTTCGAGATGTTCATCGAAGGCAAGCGGTTCTTGTTAAAGCCCTGGAAAGCGAGACGGCTCGTATTGGAGAGCCAGCTGCGGTTCACTTCGGGGTTGCAGCGCGGCATCACACGGTAGATGCGGCCGTCGGCATGGTCCAACCAAATGTTTGCGCCCAGGGAATCGTCCATCGAGATGGTCGGCGTGTGGCTCAAAAGCCATACGCGCTTCTGGAAGCGGAAGTACTTGGCGGTCATGGCGCCCGTGGGACACACATCCGTCACGCACAAGTCGTACTCGTGGTCCAGCTTTTCGCCCGGGAACGTGGTAATATAAGTGTGGTCGGCACGGCCGGCGAGCTGCAGCTGTTCGTCCTTCGCAATGCTTCGCATAAAGCGCACGCAGCGGTCGCACTGCACGCAGCGTTCTTCGTCAAGCAAAATGCGCGGACCAATGTCGACGTGCTTTCCGCCACGCACCTGGCCCTTCGCATCAATGAACTGGTGCTCGGGATTGCCGTGGTAGTTCTTGCCATATTCGGGGCGCATGCGGGATTCGTTCTGACCCGCTTCCATGTAGTTTTCTTGCAGGGTGCATTCACCGGCCTTGTCGCAAATCGGGCAATCGAGCGGGTGGTTCACCAGCATAAACTCCTGCGTCGCCTTGCGGGCGTTCTTCACGCGGGCGCTAGAGGCGGGCGTGTAGATTTTCATTCCCGGAGCGACCGGCGTATAGCATGCAATCACGAGCATGCGACCACGCGGGCCTTCCTGCTCCACCAGACACTGGCGGCAGTTACCCGATACCGGAAGGTAAGGATGGTAACATACGTGGGGAGTTTCAATCCCGACAGCCTTGAGGGCTTCGAGGAGGTTCGTATCGCCAGGAACCATCACCGGCTTGTCGTCCACGAAGATTTCCACCTTCGGGCTATTCTCGGTCGGGAGTTTCGGCATGTTGTAGTAGTTACTCATAATATTACCAGAAAATTCCAGGACGATAGGTTTCTTGGATACGCGGCTTGGCGTGATCCGGGTTCTTTGCAATATACTCGTCGAAGTCGCTACGGAACTTCGCGCTGTAGGCGCCCACCGGCCCGCCCAGTGAAATAGAGAGCGGGCAAATGGTGACGCCACCGAAACCACCGCAGAGGCTCTGCATCAATTCCACATCGCCGTCGTGCCCGTTGCCGGCCACGATCTGGTTCAAAATGCGGTGCAACAGGCCAGTCCCCTCGCGGCACGGAGTGCACTGGCCGCAGGATTCGTGGCTGTAGAAGTTGCCAAGGCAGTTGAGCAGGTCCACCATGTTGTGCGTATCGTTGATAATGATCATGGCGCCCGAACCGAACATCGTCTTCATGGAGGCGAGGCATTCGTAGTCCATGGTGGCGACAGCCGCTTCTTCCGCAGTCAGCGGAGCGCAAGAGGATCCGCCCGGCAACACGGCCTTGAGCTTGCCGCCCACGACACCACCGGCGTAGTCGTTGATCATTGTCATCATCGGAGTGCCGAGAGGAGCCTCGTACACGCCCGGATTCTTCACGTCGCCACTGATGCAGAACACCTTCGTGCCACCGGCACGGGGCGTACCCATCTTGGCGTATTCGCTCGGGTCGTGTTGCAAAATCCACGGGAGGCTCATGATGGTCTCCACGTTGTTCACGCAGGTCGGGGACTTCCACGCACCGGAGACCGCCGGGAAAGGCGGTTTGAGTCGCGGCTGTCCCTTCTGGCCTTCGAGGGAGTTGATCAAGGCCGTTTCTTCACCGCAAATGTAGGCACCGGCACCGCGATGCACAAAGATGTCGAAACTGAACTTGGTCCCACAAATGTTCTCGCCGAGGTAGCCCGCAGCATAAGCCTGGTTGAGCGCCTTGTTCAAGCTCTCGATGCACGGGAGGAATTCGCCGCGCACGTAAATGTAGGCAGCACGGGAACCGAGCGCCCACGCGGCGATAATCAAGCCTTCGATAAGGCGGTGTGGATCTTCCATCATGAGGAAGTGGTCCTTGAACGTACCACCTTCGCCTTCGTCCGCGTTCACCACGATGTAGACGGGCTTGCCGGAATTGCGGGGCACGAAGCTCCACTTCATGCCCGTGGGGAAGCCTGCACCGCCGCGGCCACGGAGGTTAGAACGCTGCACGTAGTCGATGAGCTCGAACTGGCTCATCTCGAACAGGCGTTCGGAAATATTCGCATAGCCGCCCAGCTTCTTGTAGACTTCAATGTCCTGGGCGCCCTTGCCAAAGTTCTGCGTACAAACTTTTACTACTTCAGCCATAATTACTTAGCCTCCTCTACCGGAGCGGGCTTCTGGGTAGCCTCCGCTTCCTTGGAAGGTTTTGCCGTACGTTCACCAGAGGTGGCGATCATGCGGTACACGTCGCCGACCTTGCCGGCGACATCCACAAAGACCTTGTCCTTAACGCCGGGCTCGCCCACCACTTCCCACTTGCTGCCGTTCTTCTTTTCGACAACAAGCTTGGTGAATTCAGGAGCGCCCTTCCACGTAAGCGAAGCACCCGCTTCGTCGGCTTCGGCCTTTACATTCAAAACAGGAGAAGGAGGCGCATAGTCGGCGACCTGCGGCTTCGCTGTCGCACCGGGGGCGCCCGGGTGACCGCAATGCCCCTTCACCACACCGCCCAGCACATCGTGCTTGGGCATGTTGTTCTCGTGGGCATAGCACCACTTCAAAATACGGGTGATACTTTCTTGAGTAAGAGTCGTCCCCGGCTTCATCACCAACTGGTCGTTCTCGACGTCGGTCGCAAAGTCGTCGTTCACCAGCATCATGGGACCATTGCCGCAAGAGCCCAGGCATTCCACCTGGAGAATAGTGAACAAGCCGTCGGGGGTCGTCTCGCCGGTCTTGATGTTGAGGGCATTTTCCACATACGAGATCAGGCTCGGAGCTCCCTTGATGGTGCAGCTGATGTTGCGGCAGAACTGCAACAGGAACTTGCCCTTGGGAGCGTGGTTGTACATGGTATAGAAGGTGGCAACGCCCAAGGCATGGGCGGGAGCGCAACCGCAAACGCCGGCAGCCCAACGAATGCCCTCGCGCGGGACCCAGCCGAACACGCCCTGCACCAGCCAAAGCACTTCGAGCAGAGCCCCTTGCCCTTCCGGGTAACGGCTGAGCAAGTCGGCACAGCGTTCCTTGATTTCGGGAGTATTGAGCTTTTCGAGCACTTCCTTTGTAGGCGGCTGCGGCACGGCCTTGTGCACATGGCCAAAGGTATCGGCGGCGTCGGCCGGAGCCGAGATTGGCTGTTCCGGACGGTCGAACTTCAAACGATTGTTCGATACAAATTGAACTGCACCAGTAATATGTTCTCTCATCGGTCAAGTTCTCCAGCAATGATGTTCAGGCCAGAAAGTACGGCCATCGAGTCGGCCAGCTGGCCTCCTTCCACCAGTTCGTGGAACGCGGCAAACTGTGTAAGGCAGGGCGGGCGCACCTTGATGCGGTACGGGTGGCCACTGCCGTCACTAATGATGGTAAAGCCGAGTTCGCCGTTGGCGCACTCGCTGCCGCAATAGAACTCACCTTCGGGAACACGCACGCCCTCGTACACACTCTTGAAGCGGCCAATGAGGCCCTCCATGTCCTGATAGGCGAGCTTGTGCGCCGGCACGCGGATACGCGGGTCCACGATATCGACCGGGCCCGGAGTGAGGCGTTTGAGCGCCTGGCGCACAATCTTCACAGATTCTTCGATTTCGGCGAGGCGCACCTGCAGGCGGTCGTTGCAGTCGCCCTGGGTGCCGACCACGACTTCCCAGTCGTAGGTCTCATAATCGTAATAGGGTTCGTCCTTGCGCAGGTCGCTCGCCACACCGCAGGCGCGCAGGCACGGGCCCGTCCAGCCGTAGCTGATGGCCTTCTCGGCAGAGATCTTGCCGATGCCCACGGTACGGTCGAGGAAGATGCGGTTCCTATCCAAGCAGGCGTGCAAGTCCTTGAGCGCCTTCTCGGTCGAGTCGAGGGCAGCGAGCACATCCTGCTCAAAGCCTTCGTAGCTGTCGCGGTAGAGGCCGCCAATACGGGCAAAGCTGTTCGTAAGGCGTGCGCCCGTGAGCTTTTCCCAAATGCACATGATTTCTTCGCGCGGGTTGAATGCGTACATGAACGGAGTCGTGCCGCCCAAGTCCTGGAACGCCGCGGCGACGCACACAAAGTGGTCGTTAATGCGGCTGAGCTCGTTCACAATCACGCGGAGAACCTTGCAGCGGTCCGGGATATCCACGCCGAACATCTTTTCGACCGTGCGGCAGTAGGCAATGTTGTTCATGATGGCCGAGCAATAGTTGAGGCGGTCCGTGTAGGGCACCACCTGCTGCCAGGTGCCGCGTTCCACCATCTTTTCGAACCCGCGGTGCAGGTAGCCGATTTCCTCAACGCTCGCGACGATGGTTTCACCGTCCATAGCCGCCATAAAACGCAAGCAGCCGTGAGTCGCCGGATGGGAAGGCCCCACGTTCAAGGGCATCAAATTCAGTTTTTCACCATTTTTGTCCAGTACTATCATGCCTGCACACTCCCTTCCAAAAATTCATCGGGATTGGGTTCCACTTCCTTGGAGCGCTTGACCACCTTGTAACCCAAGGTCTCGAGGCGCTTTTCCAGTTCCGGGAGCAAAAAGTCGTTTGTCGAGAGCCACTGGCGCTTTTGGGCGGGATAGTCCTTGCGCAGCGGGTGGCCCACGAACTCCACGTGGTTCAACAAGCGGCGGAGGTCCGGGTGGCCTTCGAACACAATGCCGAACTGGTCCCAGGTCTCGCGCTCATACCAGTTGGCGTTCGCATAAAGGTCACTAATGGTCGGGACCTTCAGGTTGCCCTCGGAGACCAGCACCTTGAGACGGATGCGAAGCCCCGGCTGGGACATGCTCTTGAGGGCGTAGGCGACCGCAAAGCGAGGTCCCTCGTGATTGGGGTACGTCAGGTAGTCGATACCGGCGATGTCCACGAGCATCTCGAACTTGGGGTCGGACTCGTCACGTAAATACTGCACCACGTTGTGGAGGTAATTTGCAGAAACTACCGCCGTCACGCCCCATTTGTCGAGCGATTCGCGCTTGACGCCGAACTTTTCTTCCAGGACAGCGAAGATTTCTTCAACGGTCTTCATCTTCTACTCCTTCCAGAATTGCACTTTCTTTGCGATTTCCTGTTCCTTGGAAACCACAAAATCCTTGATGTCCACGACCTTCTCGTGGGCAAGTTCCTTGACTTCAGCCTTCGCCTCGGCCGTCTTGGCCTTGATCATTTCGAGCTGTTCCTTGACACGTTCCGCACGCTGTTTCATGTACGACTCGTCCTTGATCTTGTTCTGCAGGTCGAACATGGCGTCAAAGAACGCCTCCGGACGGCTGGGGCAACCACCCATGTAGACGTCGACCGGGATAATGTGGTCAATGCCCGGCACCGTGCAGTAGCAGTCGTAAAAACCGCCGGAGCAGGCGCAGGCGCCCATCGCAATCACCCAGCGCGGTTCCGCCATCTGCTCGTAGATGCGCTTTAAAATCGGGGCCTGCTTGTAGGTGATGGTCCCCGACACCAAAAGCACGTCGGACTGGCGCGGCGTAAAGCGGACGTATTCGGAACCAATACGGGAAAGGTCGTAGCGGCCCACTTCGGTACTCATGAATTCGATTGCACAACAGGCCGTACCATAAGGGAACGGCCAAAGGGAGTTCGTACGGCCCCAGTTGACAATAAAGTCAAGCGAGGACGTAATGATGTTTGGCTTTTCTGCCTCAGCTGTCATAGAGCTTTACCTCGTAAAATTCGCGTGTAAAGATAGATTTTTAGCCCCCAAGCCACTACCTCGCCGGGCTTTCAGAAGTTGTAAAAAACTGCCCAAATTATGACCGTCAAAGCGCCCCCGGCAAGGGGGACAACCCGTAACCCGTTGAACATCAAAAAGATAGGTCGCACAAACCCGAGGGAAATCCCTTTTACCGACCCACCCTTTAAAGGCAAGCCCCATTATTTCTACATTTGGCCTCCAAATGAGCGAAGCGCTAAAGAATTCCAGAATCAACTCCATGGGCACTTCGAGCATCGGCAGGCTCATTTTGCAGTTCTCGGTGCCCGCCATCATCAGCATGCTCGTCGAGGCCCTCTATAATATAGTGGACCGCTATTTTGTGGGCCAGGGGGTCGGCTACCTCGGCATCGGCGGCATCACCATCTGCTTCCCCATCGTGCTGTTCATCTCGGCCATGTCCATGATCATTGGCGTCGGGAGCAACACGCTCTTTGCCATCCGCCTCGGCGAAAAAAAGTACGAGCAGGCATCCATCATCATGAACCACGGCTTTATGCTGCTCGTCATCATGGCCGTCGCGGCCTTTGTGCTCGGCGAGTCGTTCATGTCCCCCATTTTGAGGCTCCTCGGGGCAAGTGACGAGCTCATGCCCTACGCCAGCTCCTACATGCGCATTGTTCTTTGCGGGGTGCTGTTCCAAACGATCACCCCCGGCATGAACCACTTCATCCGTAGCATGGGGCACCCCAAAACAGCCATGTTCCGCGTGATGATTGGCGCTGGGACCAACGTGATTCTGGACTGGCTCTTTATCATGGTGTTCAAGTGGGGCATCCAGGGCGCCGCCTGGGCGACCGTGCTCTCGCAGCTCGTGGGGAGCATTTTCGTGATGCAGTTCTTCCTCAAAAAGAGCACCCCCATCAAGTTCCGCACCCGCTACATGAAACTCAAGTTCGTGTACGTGCGCAAGATTTTCATTTTGGGACTCCCTCCCTCCGTGATGCAAATCTCGGCGAGCCTCATGAACGCGATCCTCGCCAAGAGCCTCACCACCTACGGGAGCACCTACACATTCAAAGGCGGCCTCGTGGGCGGCGACATGGCGATTTCGGCGTTCGGCATCTTGAACAGTATCGCCACGGTGGTCTTGTTCCCGGTGCTCGGCTTTGTGCACGGCATGCAGCCCATCATTGGCTACAACTACGGCGCCAGGCTATTCAACCGCGTGCGGGAGACCATGAAGATTGCACTTCTGTACTCCACGAGCTTTGTACTCACCGCGTATGCTATTTTGCAGTGGAACTGCGAGTTCTTTATCGCCCCATTCGCCGCAGGCGACGAGCGCCTACTGGAGATTGCCGCCTGGGGGCTCCGCATCTTCATGGGCGCCATGTTCATGATCCCCCTCGGCATGACGGCAGGAAGCTTTTTCCAAGGGACAGGAAAGGCAGGTCGTTCACTATTCCTGAACGCCTGCCGTCAAATCATCCTGTTTATACCGTTCCTCTTGATTATGCCGCATTTCTTTGGCCTCAAGGGAGTGTTTATCGCGCAGCCCATCGCCGATACCGGCGCCGCCATTCTCGGCCTCACCTTGATGAAGCTCGAGATGCGCAAGATGCCGCTTACTTGAACGTCACCAGCTGCTTGCCGCGGCCCACGCGCACAATGTACGTGCCCGCATGCGGCAAAGTCACCTTGGTCTCGGCGGAGTTCACTGTTCCCTGCTTGACAACGGTCCCCATCAAGTCCATGACCGCGAATTTCTTGGTCTTGGGTTTGTCGGAGCTCTCTTCAAAGACAATCGCGAAGGTGAACGGAGCCACCAGCTTGATTCTGAAGGTGGGTTCCGCGAAATCGGCTTCGTCATCGGAATCGTCATCCACATTCTTACTATCGCTGGAGCCCTTACTGTCCCCAGAACCCTTGCTGTCGCTAGAGCCTTTGCTATCGCTGGACGTTCCCGTAGAATCCGCTTTCTGAGCTTCTTCTTTTTCCTTCTCTTCATCTTCAATAAGGACTTCTTCCGTCTTGAAGAAGGACACGGTGACTTTTTGACTAGAACCAACGAGGGCGATGTCAAATTTTTGTACAGAGTCGCCTTTGTCCAGAGCGTCCAAAACAACAAATACCGTATCTACACCCGCAGGCCCCACGGTTCTTGTTACACCAGAAGAAACGTTCACAAGGCCGCCCGTTTCAGAAGTAGCGACAGCACGAATCTTTGCCGGCAACACCAACGCGTAGCTAAGGCCTGCGGCGTTTGTCAAATCCATTTTTAACGCACTATCGCAAACAGATGCGTCTGCACACGGATCTACATACGAAGATATATACAGCGGGACAGCCTCGCCCTCAAGCGCCCTAGATACAAACTGGTATTTGGTTCCCTCGGGAGTTATCGCGTCTCTAGTCGCAATGCCGAGCCCACCGTTGACTACAAAGGATATTTTATGCGTTTTATCACCTAGTTTCACTTGCAAGGCGTAACGCCCCACATCAAGTGTACACTTTTCGCTATAAATCACAGGATTTGAAGAATTAGTGAGGTCGATGCAGCCATAATGCACAAGGCCTAATTCCAGTTGATTCTCTATAACTTTTCCGTCTTCTCCGAGCAAGGAGTACTCGAGCTCCATTTTTAATGGCTCCACAGTGCAAACTGTATCCATTTCTGGATCAGCACTCAAGCGACTCGCGCATCCCGGGTCCTTATACTGAATCGAGCATACGGAATACGAATCCCCATTCTCACTCTTAACCACCTTCAGTTCCGGCTTAGGCTGAGTAAAGTGGACATTTGTTTCGACCTTGACATTACTCATAGTCGTACGGCGATCGCAGAAGAACAAGTCAAAGTCATAAGATTGCCCCGGCACAAGCTTTCCACTTTTCCCCTTAAAAGAGTCCAGTTTTACAAAGCCCGGAGCAGCCAAATGCGTACCGCCAAGATCCACCGCCAGCTGATTGTCGACAAATACCCAAATATCGTCATCACCGCGGATGCTAAAGATCTGGCCAGGCTGGTATACGAACCTGGAATGGGATTCAAAGCAGAAATGCTGGTTACGGCCACCCGTTCCCGACGCATTTTCTTTTGAAACCCAGCGGATACTTGCATTAGCCCCCGCCCCCGCCAATGTTTCTGTACCTTCTACTATCAAAGGCCAACCTGCGGGTCGGGAATCTGCACAATACGAGCCCCAGCACCATGCTTTGTTAAAACTTTCCGACATAGGCAAGTGCAGAATCGTATTCAAATCATCTCCGTCAGCATACAGTCCTTCGCAATTCATGCCACCGGACCATCCCGGGCCATTGCACAAAAGATCTTGGCGAGGGAAGTCTTCTTCAATTTCAGGATCAACGGCCCTCAGGTAGGGGTGCATGTATACGGGGCCTTCGGCGGTACGCTTGAATCTTGCATACGGAACAGGAGTCTGCGAGCTGGAAGCCAACAAAATCGTTTCATCCGTTGTAAGTTCCAGAGGGTAAAAACCTCCGACAATCGGAGTTCCCTCCCCCTGGAAATAATCCGAGTTAAACATCCACCGGTTTTTTTCTGTTTTTGTCAAAGGCAAGTCGTAACACGACATTTCGTTCACGCCATTCGTTTGATTGAAAAGCATGTTAAAGATTTCGTCACTGGGGAAGCACTTTTTGGCATTGGCGGAACCGGACAAGTGGGGCTTTTTATCGGCACCCAATGTATCCTTCACAATCCCCGTCGTAACGCCAATACAGTTTTTTACATAATCCTGAGCGACATTGGAACTCAGTCCCAGCGCCCCGTTTTGGCAGCCTTCCATAGAAGGATAAACAGCACAAGAGAATGACGGATGCAGCATGGCGTCGGTATCGTA
Source organism: Fibrobacter sp. UWP2 (assembly GCF_900141705.1). Classification (NCBI taxonomy): domain Bacteria; kingdom Pseudomonadati; phylum Fibrobacterota; class Fibrobacteria; order Fibrobacterales; family Fibrobacteraceae; genus Fibrobacter; species Fibrobacter sp. UWP2. The sequence continues at coordinate 403 of NZ_FQYM01000022.1, read as the reverse complement.
GATTACCGCCGAAAGCACATACGAGCATACGCCCTCCACCATAGGATCCGTAGTATAAATCCCTTGAGTATTGTTGTCCGGAATGTAGTTGGCATCGGAAACAAAGAAAATATTATCATTCAATTCAAACAGAAATCTCAAGGGTATAAGAGTGGGCTTCCCGGTCTCTTGTAAACCATTCAAGCCAAGACCTTCATCCGCAGTAATAGCATCGCTACGCAAAAAGAGAACGTCATTCGTCGCCTTTTCACCGAAAAACACGTAATAGTACCAACCGCAACGGTTCATGTCCACCTTCATGGGCTTTGGAATTTGTCCCTTTTTTAGTTGAAAATCCAGGTCTCCAACTGGTGTAAATCTAGGCTATTAGCGCTTCATTGTCAAGTAGTTTCATGCTCTTTTC
>NZ_FQYM01000021.1 GCF_900141705.1 Fibrobacter sp. UWP2 | reverse complement strand
AAAGAGCATGAAACTACTTGACAATGAAGCGCTAATAGCCTAGATTTACACCAGTTGGAGACCTGGATTTTCAACTAAAAAAGGGACAAATTCGTGTAATAAAGACCGTTGAATGAAAATTCTATATATAGCGCATTAGAAGGATGGTTGATTTATGGAAATCAATAAAGATATTGCAGACCTTGAGGCCGAAGAAACCCGTAAGAGCAAGCGGAAAAAATTCGTGCTGTGCTACCATAGCCTGAATGTCAGGAACTGCAAAAGTGCGTCCGTCAAAATACGCAAGTTGGCGGAGGCCGTTGGTTCCCCCATTTCGGTGGCGGTCGTTCCCTCCATTGGAGGCGTTCCCGAATCCGAGGCCGAGGCTTTCCGCGAAGAAGTCGGCAAACTGATGGACGAGGGGTTTGAAATCGTTTTGCATGGTGCCCGCCATAGGGCCGACCTGTTTGTCAAGAGGAATCCGTGGGGAAAACTCGGACTCGTCCTTTCGCATAACGGCGCCGAGTTCTCGGGACTGAACGAAAAACTTTCGCAGACGCTCCTCAAGCGCGCCGTCGCCCTTTGGGATGCGCACGGTTACGGACGCCCGGTAGGCTTTGTTCCCCCAGTGTGGTTTGGAAATCGCCACCTCAAGAATCAGGTGCTGGAACAGTTCGAAACCTACGAGGACATCAACTACATTTACAAAAACGATGGCCGTGTCATACGTTCCCAGCTCTTTACCTTCTCCATTGTCCCGCGCATTTTCCTTGCGCTCGCTATGACTATCGCCTGTGTTCGCCTGATGCTCCCGTTCGGCGTGCCGCGGGTGGTGATCCACGCTAAGGACTTTAGCGTTGTGGGCGAGAAGGGCATCTTGAATTTGGTGCGCTTTGCCGGAGCGGTGCGCGAAAAGGTTCTCTACAAGGATTTGTAATATGATTCTTTCTAGGTTTTTATCGCGGATAGACTACGAATCATACGAAGATCTCTACGAGAACTTTAAACTCTCTATCCCCGAGAATTTCAACTTCGCCTACGACGTCGTGGACGTGTACGCCAAGGAGGAGCCCAAACGCGAGGCTCTTGTGTGGTGTGACGACAATGACGAAAGCCACATCTTTACGTTTAAGGACCTGTCGATTGCTTCCAAGCGTACGGCGAATTTTTTGGTAAGCGTTGGCGTCAAAAAGGGCGACCGCGTGATGCTTGTGCTCAGGCGTCGTTACGAGTTCTGGTTCTTTTTGCTGGCGCTCCACCGCATTGGGGCTATTGCCATCCCGGCGACGAACATGCTTGCCGCCGAGGACTTTGAATATCGCTTTAATGCCGCCGAAGTCAACATGATTGTGACGTACGACGATCCCGCCCTGCAAAAAGAGGTGGAGACGGCGCAAAAGAAGTCCCCGTCGCTCAAGAGCCTTGTGACGGTTGGCCAGCCGCGCCAGGGTTGGATCAGCTTTTACGACGACTACGAAATCAGTTCGCCGGAGTTCGACCGCCCCACGGGCGAGGCCGCGACGACCGGAACCGATACCATGGTCATCTACTTTACGAGCGGGACTTCGAGCAACCCGAAGATGGTGGCGCACACGTACACCTACCCGCTCGGGCATATCATCACCGCGAAGTTCTGGCAGAACGTGGTGGACGGCGGCCGACATTTGACCGTCGCCGAGACAGGCTGGGCCAAGGCGCTGTGGGGCAAAATCTATGGCCAGTGGCTTGCGGGCTCCGCCGTGTTCACCTACGACATGAACGTGTTCATTCCGGGCAAGCTGCTCGAAAAGATGGTTGAGTTCAAAGTGACCACCTTCTGTGCGCCGCCCACGGTATACCGCTACCTGCTTTTGCAGGATCTTTCCAAGTACGACCTTTCGAACCTCAAGTACTGCACCACGGCGGGAGAGGCCTTGAATGTGGACATCTACAACAAGTTCCTTGCCAAGACGGGCATTAGCATGCGCGAAGGCTACGGTCAAACCGAGCTCACGCTCACTACGGGAAACTTTCCGTGGATGGAACCGCGCCCGGGTTCCATGGGCAAGCCGTCCCCCGGCTACCGCATGGACATTGTGAACGCCGAGGGTGAAAGTTGCAAGCCCGAGGAAGTTGGCGAGATCATTATCCGTATTGATGAGGGCAAACCCTTTGGCATGTTCGGCGGCTACTATCGCGACGAAGAGCGCACCGCGCGTGTGTTCGAGGGCGGAGTGTACCACACGGGCGACACCGCCTGGCGTGACAAGGACGGCTATTACTGGTTTGTGGGCCGTACCGACGACCTCATCAAGAGTTCGGGCTACCGCATTAGCCCCTTCGAGGTGGAAGAAGTTATCCACAAACACCCGGCGGTTTTGGAAGTCGCGGTGACTGGTGTGGAAGACAGCTCGCGCGGGCAGGCCGTGAAGGCGACCATTGTGCTGCAGAAGGGCGTCGAGGCGTCCAAGGAGCTGGCGAAGGACATCCAGCTGTTCACCAAGAAGGTGGCTGCCTCGTACAAGAGCCCGCGTTTCATTGACTTTGTGACGGAACTCCCGAAGACCATTAGCGGCAAGATTCGCCGTGCGACCATCCGCGATAAGGACAAGGCGGAAATCGAAAAGGCTGCCGAAGCAAAGTCCGACGAGGTGGAAAAAGCTGCGGAGTCGAATCCCGCAGACTGCCCCCCGGAAACAAAGGAAGGAAATTGACTTGAGCTGCGTAGCGGCAACGACCGGCGTCGTTATCCTGAGCACGATAGCGTGAAGGATTCAGGAGTAAAAGGAAAAATATGGACAGAAGAAGAATTGTGATTACTGGCATGGGCGCCGTGACGCCCGTAGGCAAGAACGTGAACGCCCTCTGGGAATCCATCAAGCAGGGCAAGTGCGGCGTAGGGCCCATCACCCTGTTCGATGCGAGTACGAGTTCCGTGAAAATCGCCGCCGAAGTGAAAGATTTTAAGCCCGAGGATCACGGCATTGACCCGAAGGACGCCGGTCGTATGGCTCGTTTTACGCAGTTCCTGCTCGCCGCCTCTAACGAGGCCATCGCCGATGCAAAGCTCACCGAAGACGATTTGCGCGCCGATACGACGGGCATTGTCGCCGGATGCGGCCTTGGCGGCATGGACGTGATTGATGAAACGTTTACGCAGTACATTGCCCGCGGCAAGCGCCGTGTTTCGCCCCTCGCCATGCCTGAACTGATTCCGAACGAAGGCGCTGCCAACGTCTCTATCGCGCTCGGCATCACGGGCTGCGCCTGGACTATTGCGACCGCTTGTGCCTCGGGTACCGACGCCATTGGCGTGGCGCTTGACGCCGTACGCAGCGGACGCCTGGATGTTTGCCTCGCGGGTGGCTCCGAAAGCGGCATCACCGAATACTCCATTAAGAGTTTTGCCGGCATGCATGCGCTTACCGACAAGTTCAACGACTGCCCCGAAAAGGCTTCGCGCCCCTTTGACAAGGACCGCTCCGGTTTTGTGATGGGCGAGGGCGGTGCCGTGCTCATCCTCGAAGAACTGGGACATGCGAAGGCCCGCGGCGCCCATATTTACGCAGAACTTGCGGGCTACGGCGCTTCCGCCGACGCCTACCATATCACGAGCCCCAAGCCCGATGGCGAAGGTTGCGCAAAGGCGTTTATGCGCGCCATGAAGGATGCGGGCGTCACTGCCGAAGACATTGACTACTACAACGCCCATGGCACTTCCACGCACTTGAACGACATGACTGAAACCGCGATGCTAAAGATCGCCCTCGGCGAACGCGCCTACAAGATCAAGGTCAGTAGCACCAAGAGCATGACGGGTCATTGCGTAGGCGCCGCCGGTGTTTGCGAAGCCATTATCAGCACGCTCGCCATTCGCGATTCGTTCTTCCCGGCGACCATCAACTACGAGACTCCGGATCCGGAATGCGACCTCGATTACGTGCCGAACAAGGGCGTCGAAGGCAATATCGACGTTGCCGCCTCGGCATCCCTTGGCTTTGGCGGTCACAACGGTGTCGTGATTATCAAGAAGTTCGCTGAATAGCCTGCCTGCGGGCTATTCTACGCGCCCCGCTAGTCCCGTCCGCGAATTATTTCAGCGTCCAGGTCGTGCCTTCCTTGGAGTCCTTGATGACCACGTTCATCGCGGCGAGTTCGTCGCGGATGCGGTCACTTTCGGCCCAGTTCTTGTTGGCACGGGCTTCCTTGCGGGCGGCTATCAGAGCTTCAATCTTGGCGACATCCACGCCGTCGTTCGCGCCCTTCTTGGCGTATTCTTCACGAGGCTGGTCGAGCTTCAGACCGAAAATCTGGTCGAAGTCGGCCACCAGGGCGGCCTTCTCGCCGTCATCGATATCGCTCTTGAGCATCGTGTTCATGATGCCGAGGGCGCGCGGCATGTTCAAGTCGTCGCCGATAGCGTCCTTGAACTCGTTCTGGAATGCCTTGGCTGCATCGCTGGTAATCGCGGTAGCCTTGCCGATCAGCGGGTCCGTCTTCTTGTGCAAGCTCTTGAGGCCTTCCTTGGCGCCTTCCAGGGCTTCCCACGTGAAGTTCAGGTAGTTACGGTAGTGGCTGCCAATCGCGAAGAAGCGGTAGTCGAGCGGGTTGAAGCCGCGGTCCATCAACAAGGAAACTGTCAGGAATTCGCCGCTGGACTTGCTCATCTTGCCGAACTTCTGTTCAGTTGTGCCGTCTTCGAGCTTTTCTTCGCTTGCGGTGCGCAGGAATTCGCCGTGCATCCAGAAACGGGCGAAGGTCACGCCGTTCGCGCATTCGCTCTGGGCGATTTCGTTGGTATGGTGCACGCGGATGTGGTCGGTACCGCCGCAGTGAATATCGAGCGTCGGGCCGTTGTACTTCATGGCCATGGCGGAGCATTCGATGTGCCAGCCGGGGAAACCAACGCCCCACGGGCTGTCCCATTCCATGGCGCGCTTCTTGTCCTTCGGGCTGAACTTCCACAGAGCAAAGTCGGTGGCGTTCTTCTTTTCGCCCATGTCGATGCGGCTACCCTTGCGCAGGTTTTCCACGTCGAGGCGGGCGAAGTCGGCGTAGCGCGGGAACTTGAGGCTGTCGAAGTAGATGCCATCGCTGGTGCGGTAGGTGTAACCCTTTTCTTCCAGGGTCTTCACCAGGTTGATCTGTTCCTGGATGTGCTGCGTCGCCGGCGTCCAGCGGGTCGGTTCCTGGATGTTTAAGCGGTGCCAGTCGGCCATGAATGCGTCGGTGTAGAACTTCGCGATGTCCCAGACGGACTTGCCTTCGCGGGCGGCGCCCTTTTCCATCTTGTCGTCGCCGGAGTCGGCGTCGCTGGTGAGGTGGCCCACGTCGGTGATGTTCACAATGTGGTTCACCTTGTAGCCGTAGTACTTCAGCGTACGCACCAAAAAGTCTTCGAAAATGTAGGTGCGGAGGTTGCCGATGTGGGCGAAATGGTACACCGTCGGGCCGCAACAGTACATGCGCACGGCGGGAACGCCTTCCGGGAGAGTGAATACTTCTTTCTTGCGCGATGCGGTGTTGTAGAACTGTAGAGCCATTTTAGCCTCCGTTAATGCGGCGCAACATGCGCCAAGCGGGAACAAAGATAGAATTTTTACGATTTGCGTGCAGCCAGTTCTTCAGGTGTACGGGCGAGGATGTCCCAGTCCCCGCGCTTGATGATCTTATAGGCGTATCCCTGCTCGGTCAAGAACAGCTGGCGGTTCATGGCGAATTCCTGTTCCTTGGAATCCTGCGTCACGATGCTGTAGAAGTGTGCCGCACCGCCGTCGCTCTTGGGCCTAAGCACGCGGCCCAGACGTTGGGCCTCTTCCTGGCGGCTGCCGAACGTCCCCGAAACTTGGATGAGCACGTTGGCATCGGGCAGGTCGATGGCGAAGTTGCCGACCTTCGAGACCATCAGGTTCTTTTGGCTGCCGTCACGGAAGGCGGCGTACAAGCGTTCGCGTTCCTTGTTTGGGGTCTTGCCCGTGATGAGCGGGATTTCCAGGTCCTTAGAGAGCGCTTCAAGCTGGTCGATGTACTGACCAATGATGAGCACGCGGTCGTCGGGTTTGTCAAAATACTTGAGCAGGCGTTCAACGATATCCGTTTTCTCGGGGTTCGTGCTTGCGAGCGTGATCTTTTCACGGATGGGGGCGAGCGCGTACTTCATCTTGAGCTCCGTTTCCATGGGGATGCGAATCTCGTTACAGTCGGCGGTCGCGATCCAACCCTGTGCCTCGAGTACGCGCCACGGGATGTCATACTTTTTAGGGCCAATCAAGCTGAACACTTCTGTTTCTTTGTGGTCTTCACGTACGAGCGTTGCTGTGAGGCCAAGGCGACGGGTTGCCTGCATCTCGGTGCTCAGACGGAAAACGGGGGCGGGGAGCAAGTGCACCTCGTCGTAAATCATAAGGCCCCATTTTTGCTCGCTAAACAGCGGGAAGTTGGCGAGTTCCTTCTTCACTTCTTCGTCGCTCATCTCGAGGTTCTCGGTGTTCGTCTCTTCGCCTTCTTTTTTGACACGCTTGCGCTGGGTCAAAATCTGGTAGGTCGCGACTGTTACGGGGCCGATTTCCTTGACTTCGCCGGAGTATTCCTTCACCTGGTCAATGGTCAGGTTCGTCTTGTCGCAAATTTCGCGAATCCACTGGCGGCTTGCCGAGATGTTCGGGGTGAGAATGAGCGTCTTGGTTTGGATGAGCGCCATGGTCGCAAGGCCAATGACGGTTTTGCCCGAACCACAGGGGAGCACGATCACTCCCGAGCCGCCCTTTTCGCTTCCGCTGGCGTAGAACACCTGTGCGGCTTCTTTCTGGTAGTCGCGGAGTTCGAACTTTTTGCCGGCGAGGGTCGTTTCGCGGAGCTTGATTTCGAGCGGGTCGCCCACGGTGTAGCCTGCGAGGTCCTCGACGGGGAAGCCCGCGTTGGTGAGCGCCATCTTGAGGTGGCCGCGGCGTTCCGGGTCCATCACGGCATGCGTATCGTCGATGAATTCGAGTACAAAGTCCTCGACTTCCTTGAGCTTGCAGATTTCGACGAACATAATCTTGTCGTCGGATTCCATGATCAGGCGGTCGTCCTCTTTTTTGAGCCGCAATAGCCCGTAGCGGGCCATGTAGTCTTCGATCTCGGTAATGACCGATTGCGGCACAGGGTAGCGGCTTTCGCGTTCAAGCCTTTCGACGACGTCCTGGGCGCGCAGTCCGGTGGCGGCGGCGTTCCAGAGGGAGAGGTGGCTAATGCGGTAGGTGTGCAGGTGCTCGGGGCTCTTCACCAGCTCGGTAAAGGGGGCAATCGCATCACGGGCCGTTTCGTAATTGGGGTTGTCGACCTCGACCATAATTTCGAGGTTGCTCTGAACAATAATTGCGCCATTCGGATTCATAGGGAGCGCAAAGATAGTAAAAAAAAGGGCCTGAGGCTAGATGTGCGATGTGGAGTGTGAAATGAAAAAAGTCCCGAAACCTTGACGGATTCGGGACTTTCGAGCCACCCAGCAGATTTGAACTGCCGACCTGCTGATTACGAATCAGCTGCTCTACCAGCTGAGCTAGAGTGGCATAGCGGGGTCAAAAATAGCAATAGGCTTGTTTTTTGTCAAGATAAGGGAGGGGCCGGTTGGCAAAGTCCGTGTTTTTTGCTATGATTGGGTCACAAATTTTAAAATGGAAGTCGAAAATGGCTAACGAAGCAAATCAGAACAATTCTGAACTCAAGGATTTTTTTGTCAATCATGGAACCAAGGCTCTGGTGGGCCTGGTCATTATCTTGGTCGTTGTTGCGGGCATTGTCCAGTTCCGCGATAGCCAAAAGGCTGCCGCTGCCGAACAGGCCGAACTTCTTGGCGTGGGCATGACGTACCTCTATGCCGACCAAAAGGATAGCGCCCTGGTGGAATTCGAGTCCCAGATCAAGGCTGGCAAGATTGACGGTTTGGCTCTTGCCAAGGCGGCCCTCTTTGCAGGCAACATCAAGTTCGAAAAACAAGATTTTGACGGTGCCGCGGCACTCTTCCAAAAGTCGCTCGACAATGCCGGTTCTGTGGTGCTGGTCCGGTCTGCCGCCATGCACGGCCTTGCTGCTGTGAAAATCGAAAAGGGAGACTATTCCGCTGCTGCCGGTCTCCTCGAAAAGTACGTGAGTGAATTCGGCAAGCGTACGGGCGACAAGGAAGATCGCTTCCAGAAGGAAGAACCGCTGGACGAAGCCCCGATGGTGGCCGACGCCATGTGGAAGTTGACCCTCGTTTACCAGCAGCTCGGTGCTAACGACAAGGCCAGGAACATGGCCGAACGCATTGTCGAAGTCTATGGCGACAACCAGGTGTACGCCGACAAGGCCAAGAAGTTCTTGGCGGAATAATAAAAAGCTGTAAATGCGAATTTGACGCCTCGTGAAAACGAGGCGTTTGTCTTATGTGAGGGCGTTCTTCCAGCCGAAGACGAAAAAGCCGAAGTAGAACATCACCCATAGGAGGTCGGCGGGCGTCATAGGCGTCCCCCAACGGAGCGTCTTCTTTTTGGGAATCAGCCCGCACAAACATCCCATAATAAATCCATAGGCGTGCCCCAGAATGTCGGCGTTCTCGCCAAGGCCGAGGAACACGGCGAGCGAGAGCGCCCCGCACAAAGGCGCGAACCTGCGCAAAAGCCCGCGAGTCTCGTGCGGCATCAGGCGGAACTCGATAACCGCGAGCGCACCGATGGCGGCGAACACGAACGACGAGAACCCGAGGGCGCGGTAGTCGGCCTGCACTGTCGCCGCGACACAAAAATTCGCGATGGCACTCCCGATGGCAAGGAACGGCACCATACGGGCGAGCGGGATGCGGTAAGACATCAGGTTCAACACGATGTAACCCGTGACTAGGTTCCCGGCGAGGTGGCGTGCGTCCCCGTGCAGCGTGATGGCGGTAATCGTTCGCCACCATTCCCCTCGCAAAATCTTTTCGGCGTCGGCGATGCCTTGCAAATGCATGCGCTGGATAAAGTTTCCAAAGTCGGCAAACGTGCATAAGATGGGCACGAGCAACACCCAAATGGGCTGCAGGCTAAAGCTGAGCGGGATGGGCGGGTTCTCCTCTTTGGGAGGGTTCTCCTTGATGTAGAGCCCAAGCTGGAGCCTGGACCGCGCCTCATTCTCGGGCGTGACAAAAATTTCGAAGGGCCCTTCGGGCGAGCGTTCCAAACGGTGGACAATGTTCTGGGAAAGCAAAACCAAACTGTAGTCACGAATTTGTCTGTAAGTTCCAGTGGCAACCTGTACAGATTCCTCGGGCAGTTCTTCGGTCAAGGCATCCCCTTGCGGCGCAGCACTATTTTGGGGGCTCTGGTTCGTTTCGCTCTTCGGTTTGTCCACCGGGTCGTTGTCCCTGTTCGTCGGGGGCCGACGTCGCACCATGGGGCTCATAAAACGCGGGCTCATGGCGCTACTCCTGTTCAATCTTGGCGGCAGAAGTCAGGGCGAAGTGCCCGTCGGCGGTGAGGCATTCGGCGCGCAGGTAGGCGTAGTCGCCGGCGTTCACGGCAATGTCGGTTTCGGACCTTGCTGCGACAACGCTCTCGAGGCACAGTTCCTCTTTGTCGGCGAACTTCCCGCTGGGCAGGCGCTTGCGTCCGTAAATGCGGATGTAGCGGAACGCACCGCCGTAGTCCTCGGTGTTCCGCGCGTGGAAAAAGATGGCGTTGCTGTAGGTCTCGATATTGGCTTCGTCCATGCGTTCCCACCACAGGGCAGGTCCGTTCGTGATGTAGCAGTTGTCGCCTTCAAACGCCTTGTGGAGCGACTCTGCGGTCAAACCGTGATTCGCATTGGCGGAACTGGACCAAACTTGCTTGATGGCGGTACGCACGTTCCCGAACACGTGGTCGCGGGAGTGCTTCAGCGAAATGAGCGGCAGGTCCACGGCGGTCGTGTCGTTCAGGTCTCCGTGGGCGTCGTTCCCGCCAATGGGTAGTAAAAAGTTCCCCTTGCCCAGTTCCTTGATCCAAAACTCTCGACCGAGTTTAAATCCTTCGTCCAAGACGCCGTTCCAAAACTGGATGCCGCGTAGTCCGGCCAGGTCTTCGCTGTTCCAGTAACCGCGTCTGAAAATAAATTTCTCCAAAAGCCCCATTTGCTGGAAGGGGTGCGCGGCAAAACAGTGCGACTCGGTGTCGTTTGCAATTTGCAATACTTTGCGTGTGGGTTTGTTCTCGAGCCAGTAGCGCCCGCAGTCGCCAAGTCCGGGCAGGTAGCCGTCATTTGCCATCACGGTCACGTGGACGTTTTCACCCTTGCTGTTGCCTGCCGAAACTTCTTCGCCGGCGAGCATCAGCGGGCATCCGTCGCGATTGGAACCATCGTCGTTGTTCAGCGCGGCCACTTCGTCGCGGAGCGCCTTGAACCGCGGTGCGGGGGACAGCGCTTCCTTGGTGTAGTCCTCGTCGGTAAAGGCGAAGTCGTAGGCGTGGTCGGTGCAGCTTACAAAGTCGAGGCCAATGGATTTTGCTGCCTGCTGGAACACGAAGGGCGAGGCGCCGAATTCCACGTGGTCGCGTGAATAGTGCGTGTGAGAGTGCGTTTCGCCAACTGCGAAACCGGGCGCTTTGGGGGGCGCCTTGGCAAGGACCTGGACCTGGAGCGGTTGTGGTCTCAGCCCCGGCAAATTCCAACGGTTGAATGTGCGCTTGCGTTCTTTGCCGCGCGCAGTGTTCGGTCCTATGGCTTTGATGGTCGCCTTCGGGAAAATGCGGTATTTGCCCGGGGAGAGCTTCCCGAGTGGCACCGGGAAAAATTCAACAGCTTTGCTTGCGTTGAGGTTCAATTCAAAAGTGCGGGCCTCCGTTGCATCGCCTTCGCGAGTAAACTCGACTTCTGCCGATTCCAAAACAACAGGGAAGCGGTCGGCGTCACGGATTACAATCCACAAGGTTGGCTCTGCCGAGGGCACCACCTGGAAAGGCATGTCAAAAATAATTTCGGGCCATGGTCTGTACAAAAGGGACCAGGGCAATTTAAACTTGAAGTGCGTTTCCGCGTAACGCAACTTTTCGCCCGGCCACAAACTCATCACTGCCCCTTTGCCACTGGTGCGCTTTTGACTGCTGGCGTACTTATTTCCGTCTTCGTGGCTCCGTCACTTTCCTTGACCTCGCCGTCGTTGTCGCCTTCGTCTTCATCTTTGGGCTTCGGCTTGTTCCAAACGCCAAAGCTCACGCGAATCTGCAACTGCAATCCGCCCACGTTCCACTTGGCTTTTTTGTCGTCGGCCCCGCCGGGCACAAGGTCGGCAAAGGTCTTTTTCGATTTTACGCTAATGGAGCTGAAGCCTATGTCGCCAAAGACGTTCACGTTTTTCCAGTTGGCAATCAGGTAACCGATGCTAATGCCAAAACCCGCTCCCAGCGGGGAATTCTCGGCATCGATTTTTCCCCAGGTCGAATAGATCTCGGTGCCGGGCAATGTCCAGTACCAGCGGAGGACAATGCTAAAGAGCCCTCCATCAGAAAGCGTCATTAGGTTGAGCGGTATGGCAAGGCGGTATTCCAAATAAAGCGGAACGCCCTGGATTGTGTAACTGTAATTGTGGGTCTTGTTCCGGCGGTCGGTCAGCACCACGGATTCGTTGTCGTAAATAAATCCGAGGCCCGCGCTAATAAAATGGTCCTGCAAAACCTGGAATTGGAGACCGCCTGTGATGGGGAAGCAAAAGTTGACCTTTTGGAAGTCCTGCTTGGCTACGGTGAGGGATTCTTCTGCGGTCAGGGCGTTGGCGCGGAACTCCTGGTAAATGGTGTCGATGGCGTCCTGGAAGTATTCACGTTCTTCAAAACTCAAAAACGAAATGGCCGGCTGCAAAAAGATGGAAATCCGGGAATTGTCGTGCTGCACCACGTCGTCACTGGCGGCGAACGCGCTTGTGGCCAAGAGAAGGCTCAAAACACAGCATATCTTTTTTACCCAGCCGCCCATTCACAATCCTAGTTGAGCATTTCCTTTTCTTCTTTTTGCTGACGCTTCTTCTCGGAATCCTTCTTCAAGCGCTTTTCGAACTTGGCCTCGGCCTTGGCGATTTTCTTTTCGGTCTTGACGAGGAGCTTTTGGATGTCCTTGTCGTTTTCGACGAGTTCCTGCTTGGCTTGTCCCAAGTATTCGCGGGCCGACTCAAACTGGTCCAGCTCGGTGTAGGCTTGGGCGATGAGGAACAAGACCTCTTTGCGGCGCGGAGACTTCTGGTAGGTGTCCAGGAACTCCTTGAAATAAATGACGGCGGCCTGCGGTTTGTCCATGCGCAAATAAAGACGCCCTGTTTGGAATTCCTTTTCGGCCAGGCGTTCGACCAGCAGGTTGTAGTAGTAATTCACGGAGTCGCGTAGCGGCGAATCGGGGTAGTTGGAGAGGTAACGCTCAAAGTCCTTCATGGCGATGGTCGTGTTGGCTTCGTCACGGTTCACGCGGAATTCCATGTTGAAACTCGAAATGGCCTTGCGGAACTCAGCGGTCTCCACGAACGGGGAGCCAGGGAAGTTCACAATGAAGCTGCCGTATTCGCCACGGGCCTCAATCCATTCTTCCAGGTTGAAGTAGCTCTCGGCTAGCAAAAACTGCGACTGCTCCATATAGCCTGTGCCGGCACACAGCGAGAGGATGTCTTCGAGTTTGTCTTGTACGCGCCCGTACTTACCTTCCTTGAACATCGCCTCGGCTTTTTCGTACTTGCCACGGCAGAACTCTGTATGACTCACCTTGCCAGATCGATCCGAAGAACAGCCACTAAACAATGCGGCCAAAATCAAAAGGTTGAGCAATATGGGTAACTTTGCAAAAGATTTCATTTTTTTTTCTTTGGTTAATTCTAATTTTCACGCATCAAATTAGAAAAAACTGGTCGTCAAGAACAATGATTTTAGTCCGTTATGTGTTGAAAGAGCTTATTGCGCCGTTCCTGGCGGCTCTATTTGGCATCACGTTCTTGTTCATTGTTGACTTCCTGGTGAAGATTCTGGACAATGTGCTTTCCAAGGGTTTGCCTGCCTCCACGGTTCTCGAAATCTTTGTGCTCAACTTGGCTTGGATGCTTTCGCTCTCGATTCCCATGGCCGTTTTGGTGGCGTGCCTCATGGCTTTTGGCCGCATGTCGGGGGACCACGAGATTACGGCGGTCAAGGCGGCAGGCGTTTCGCCGCTTTCGATGATGCGTCCGGTGCTCTTGGTCTCCATGCTGCTCACCGTTTTGATGGTGCTTTTTAACAACTGGGTTTTGCCCGAGGCGAACCACCGTTCGGTGGAACTCATGAACGCAGTCTCCCGCAAAAAGCCGCATGTGTTCATTGATGCGGGCAGGCTCATAACGCAGTTCCCCGATGTTCAGTTGTGGGTCAACCGGATTGACCCGGTCTCGGGGACGCTCTATGGTATCCAGGTCTACGAGATGGAGCGCAAGGGCGCCCCGCGAATTGTATACGCCGACAGTGCCACCATGGATTACGTCGATAACGGCGCCACTCTGATGTTCCGGCTCCGCAGCGGCGAGACCCACATTGTGGATCCCGACGACCCCTCCAACTACTTCCGCATCCGGTTCTTCTCGCAGGACCTCGCCATGAAGAATGTGGACGACCGCTTGGAGCGCCGCAGCCGCAATTACCGCAGCGACCGTGAAATGCCGGTCGAGATGATGATGGACGTGGTGAAAGAGGCCCGCGCCCGGTACGACACTATTTGGAACGAGGCCATGGGGGAGCGCCTTCCCACGTTGCTCAATGTGCGGTCGGGTCTTGTGGGCGATACCGTCGTTCCGGACTCCACGGGCAAGCTCCAGGTTCCTGACTCCATCCAGCTTCGTCGGTCTTTGCAAAAAGTTCGCACCCAGGAGATGACTTCGCTTCGCAATACCGAACGCGTTTATGGCCGGCTGGAATTCGAAGAAAAACGGGCGGCACAGTACTTGGTCGAGATCCACAAAAAGTTCAGTACCTCCTTTGCTTGCTTTGTATTTGTGTTGATTGGCGCCCCCCTTGGGATTATGGCGCGCAAGGGCGGTATTGGCACGGGCATCATCTATAGTCTCGCATTCTTTGTCATTTACTGGATTTGCCTTATTGGCGGCGAGAACCTGGCTGACCGCTTGATCATCTCTCCCGAGCTTGCCATGTGGGCATCCAACATCATCATTGGCGTCTTTGGCGTGTTTATCACCATCGCAATGGTCCGTGACCGCTTTAGCGGGGATTCCAAGTTCTTTAGGGCGATGCGCGCCATTGGCGGGTTCTTTAAAAGGCTTACCGGGAGGTTCGGATGAGATTCTCCCGCTACCTCATTTGGAACTTTTTAAAAATGTTCCTCATCGTGACCATCGGCGCCATTTTAATGTTCGCTGTGATTGACTTCGTGGGCAACATCAAAACGTGGCTTGCTCGCGATATGAAGGACGTGGGCGAGTACTACTTCTGCTACTTGCCTTACATGCTCTACTTGATTACGCCCGTGGCGATGTTCATCGCGGTGCTTGCCTCCGTGGGCAACATGGCTCGCCATTTGGAAATGTCCGCCATGCAAAGTTCGGGCCAGAGCCCGCTTAAAACGCTCATGCCCATTTTCTTTTTTGGAGTCGTTATTTCTTGCGCCTCCTACCTGATGAGTGAATTGTGGCTCCCTGACGCCAACCACAAGCGTTTGGAACTCATGCAGACCAACGCCCAAAAGCGCAAGAACCCGCGCATCAAAGAGAAGCAGAACTTCACGTTCATCGATAGCGAAAAGATAAGCTGGTTCTTCAAGTATTACTCGGGCCGCACCAAAATGGGACGCGATGTTGTTTTGCTTTTGCGCGAGCAAGGGCACATGCGCGAACGATACGACGCCAAGCTAGTGCGCTGGGTCGAGGAGGACAGTGTTTCGTACTGGTCTTTTGAACGAGGCTTCCACAGAATCTTCCAGAAGGACGGCTCCGTCACGGTCATTCCGATTGTAAAGGAGAACATGCTTGGCCGGGTGAGTACGCATCCCGACGACCTTATCAACGAACGTCAGGTTGCCGACGAGATGGATTCCAAGATGGTGCGGCACCGTATCGAAGTGCTTAAGCGTTCTGGCGAAGACACCCGGGTGATGGAGACTGCCTACTATTTTAAGCAATCTGCACATTGGATGAACCTGATTGTCCTCTTGATTGGGGCGGCTCTTTGCCACCGATATACCCGTTCTGGGGGGCTTTCCCAGAAGTTCGGTATTGGACTTATTTTAGTTTTTAGTTATTATATCTTAGAGAGGATCGGATTGAAGATGGGCGAAAATGGGGCGTTGACTCCGTTCTTTGCCGCCTGGATAAGTCATTTTGCTTTTGCAGGCATCTCGGGCGTCATGCTTTACCGGTCTTTTAGATTGTAGAAGGCAGGAAATGTTAGTATCGAATATTCTTTTTATTGTCGCCGGTTTGTTGCTCGGCCTGGCTTTCCAAGGGGGAATGCTGTTGTTCCTCATCCCGGTGGCGGGTGTGGCCGCTGCACTAGGCTACATGAACTTGCCCCGTGTGCCAGGGGGCAAAACGGCCTCGATTCCGGTCATCACTACGGCGATGCGCGCTACGGGCATTAGCCCCGCGGTTTCTCCCGATATTCGCAATTCCATCAAGGACGAAGCCGTTGAATTCAATGAACCGAATTCTACCTTGCGTGTGAACCAGTGCTGGGCGCGCACCAATGCCGACGTGACCCGCGCCACAAGCGACTTGTTGCAGGGACTCAAGCGCATCATTCCAAACGCGTATTCGCTGATTGTGTTCTCGCCCATGGCGAGTGCCAAGGAATGGGGCATCCGTTGTTTCCAGAGCGACCCCAATGCCCAGGTGGCGACCGACGTGAAAATCACCGAGAACTCCGGGCTCATTAGCCAGTTGTTCCGCCCCGAGGTGAACCGCCTGCTCGAGGGGGACCTCATGGGCGGCAAGACCCTGCTCTACTACATCGACAACCCGATGATCAAGTCTTTGGTGGCGGTGCCTATGCTGGACCGCGACAAGAACCGCATTGGCGCGATTGTGGTGGACTCGCTTTACCCCAACGCCTTTAGCCAGTCTACGGCGCAGGCGTTGACGTTTATCGCCAGCAATCTGTACACGCTCACGTTCAAGAGCTTTGCCTCTACAAAGAACTACATCGCTCAGCAGCAGTTCAGCGTGCTGTACAACTATCAGCACAAGTTCTTCCAGACCATGACGGTGAAGGATATTTACCGCCAGATTTTTGAATACATCAAGGAGAACATTCCCTTCGACAGGATGATGATTCTCGCCCTGGACAAACAGGAAAATCTTCCTCCGCACAAAGAGAGGGAAGGCCGCGTGGTTTGTGTCGACGGCATTGACTGCGAACAGTTCTCCGGTAAAAAGTTCACTCTTTCCGACAAGGGTCTTGCGGTGCTCGCTCTCCTCAAGAACCGCCCGGTGGAGCGCTTGTTCTCTTCGAGCATGGGGCAATACGTGCCGCGTATCGACAACAACGAAAAGCGCAATATGGATATCCGTCAGTTGTTTGTGATGCCGATTGCGACCGAGAACAATGCAGAACAGGCCGAGCTCGCCATTTGTCTGGAAAGCCGCACTCCAGGCCGTTATACCGAGCACGAGATGGAACTCCTCAAGGCGTTTGCCGGTGTCGCCGGTTTTGCATACGCCAGGGCTTGCCAGTTTGAACAGGGCAAGGACCTCGCTTCTCGCGACGGGCTTACGGGGCTTATCAACCACCGCACCCTCCACGAGACGCTTCGCACCGAAAAGATCCGTGCCAACCGTCAGCAGTACAACATTGGCGTGCTCATGATGGACATCGACCACTTCAAGAGCGTGAACGATACCTACGGTCATCCGATTGGAGACGTGGTCATTAAGGGAATTGCGGGCGCCATCAGCGGCGAAATCCGCAAGGAAATCGACTTGGTCGCCCGCTATGGCGGCGAGGAATTTGTTGTAGGACTTATCGACACGACGCCCGAGGGCATGCTCGAGACGGCGGAACGCATTCGCATTGCCGTGAGCAAGCTGGAGTTCGATGTGCACCAGGCGGAACCGCTCCGCGTTACGGTGAGCATTGGCGCCTTCCTCGTGGCTCCGGAATTCCACGACATGAAGAAGGCGGTGAATAATGCCGACCAGGCTTTGTACAAGGCCAAGGAAGGCGGCCGTAACCAGGTCATCCAGTACACGGAGCTCCCGGTGGAAGCGGTTGTATAAACTGCTAAAAAATGAATAATGAACAATGAATAATGTGAAATGAGTAATTAAACGTTCCGCATTTTACATCTCACATCCTGCATTTCAAATTATGTTTACTTTAATCGATTGGATCGTCCTCTTCGCCTACCTTCTCTTTTCGCTTGCGATTGGCCTTTGGGTTTCTCGCGGCAACAAGAACCTCAAGGAATACATGTTCGGTGGCGGCGCCATGCCATGGGTGGCCGTGGGCATCAGCCTTATCGCGACTTCGGTGAGTGCGACCACGTTCCTCGGCGCTCCTGCCGATGTGTATGGCGACGACATGACGTTCCTCATGTTCCAAATCGGCGCCTTGCTCTCTATTATTGTTGTCGGTTTCGTGTTCATCCCCCGGTTCCGTTCAGCGGGCATTAACAGTGCCTACGAGTTGTTTGAACGCCGGTTCGGTTCCCTTGCCGTGCGTCGCCTGGCGGCGCTTTTCTATTGCCTGCATCTGCTGCTCCGCACGGGCATCTTGCTCTATGCTCCGTCGCTTGTGCTGGCGCAAATTTTGCATGTGGACTTGCGTGTGGCGATAGTCGTCTCTGCCGCCGTCGCCATTTTTTACACTTGGTTTGGCGGCATCAAGGCGGTCATCTGGACCGACGTGATGCAGTTCTGCGTGTTCTTTGGCGGTGGAGCCTTGGTGCTGATCCTCATCTCGAACGCCGTGGGCGGTTTTGGCGAGATGGCTGCCATGGCAAGCGAGGCAGGCAAGACCCGCTGGTGGAATCCGTCCATCGACATTTCCGACGCACGCACGCTTGTTTCGGCTGGCTTTGCCTATGCAATCCTCGAGATTGCCATTCGCGGTTGCGATCAGCAGTTTGTGCAGCGCTACCTCAGCTGCAAAGACGTGAAGGCGGCGAACCGTTCCAGCATCCTCTCGATGGTGCTCGGTTGCGCGGTTTCGATTCTCTTTTACTGGGTAGGCGCGGCGCTGTTCGTCTATTACAAGGTGACGTGTGTTTCGAGCCTTCCTGAGGGCATCGGTCAAAACGACGTGTTCCCTTACTTTATTGTAAACGGTCTCCCGATAGGTGTGACAGGCCTTATAGTCGCCGCCATCTGTGCTGCGGCCATGAGTAGTCTCTCGGGCGCCATCAATTCCCTCAGCAACACCTCGGAGCACGATTTTTTGGGCTGGAAGGAGGACGAGGGCATTGGCGGCCTCAAGCGAGCCAAAATCTGGACGGTCGTGTGGGGAGTCTTGGGCGTATTTTTTGCGCTCTTTGCGGCGACGCAGCAGGGGAGCCTCCTCAAGAATGCGCTCTTCTTTACCGGGCTCTTTACCGGCCCTCTCCTCGGCATGTTCATCCTCGCGTTCTTTGTCAAGAATTTGCGCCCGTGGATGGTCATCGTCGCGGTTCTCTGTGGCATGGCGAGCCTTGTGCTCATTCAGGGAATCCCTGCATTTGGTGTTCCGGCTCTCCTCGGCGGCATCTTTAGCTGGCCGTGGATGCCCTTCATCAGCATGACGACGACCATCGTTGTCGCCGTTGCTTTGAAGCTGGTCTGCACGCCTTTCCTTAAGACTCGCAAAGCATAACTTGAAAAGCATAAAAGGAGTCGTCATGAAATTCGGAATGATTTCGGGAATCGTTTTTTGGGCACTTGTTTTTACCGGCTGCGATTGTTGCAAAAATACGCCCGAGGTCCCAAAGGTGGATGTTTCTGGCAGCAAGTCGCAAAAATATGCGGCGAATCAGTTCGTTTCTACTTTTTCGCTGGAACTCCGTGATGCAAGCAAGGACGGCGTCTACAAAAAGTTGACCGAGCGCCGCCAGCGTATTTTTGAAGTGACAAAGTCCATTGACGTTGACGAATCCGGCGTAGAGCAGAACAGCGTCTCCCTGACCAAGGAATGGTCGTACGACCATGGCGACCGCCGCCTTGTGGGTTACGTAGCCAGGCAGGAGTTTAGCGTCAAGCTGGATTCGCGCAAGGATGCTGCGATGCTCACGCAGCTTCTTTCGACCGAGCCCGACGTGGAAATCTACCCGACTTCGGCAACGGTCAAGAATTTGGATTCCCTCCAGGGTGTGGTTATCGAAGCAGCGGTCAAGAATGGCCTTGCCAAGGCGTCGCACTATGCCGCGGGTGCAGGCCTCAAGCTGGGAAAGGTCCTTTATATAGGTGGCGACGAAGCTGGAGTCATTCGTCTCGGGGCGCGGCGCTCTAAAAGCATGCTCTATATGGCGAACGCAACAGATGCTGCAGGAACCCTCGACGAGAACTCCATTGCCGACTCGGTCGAGGTCCAGGCGAAAGTTCACCTTTCCATAGAACTCAAATGATCGTTACGAACAAATTATTTTCTTGTGTCGCTTTCTTTTTGTCAAGGGAAAGCTCGTAAAAAACATCACTTTTTTTGTTGATAAGTTCTAACTATTTGTTCATTATGGGGTTAGGTCTATTATATACTCCAAGTTGGAGTAATGATAATTTGGGCCTTATGGACAACCTGTTGATAGAATTTGTGTAAATTTTTAGAAATATTACAAAAAAATTATAATTTTTTCAAAAAAATCGTCTTTTTCTAAAAACTTTTATTATCTTATAGCCTACATCTTGTGGTGCACAACCCTGTTTAAGCACAAGATATAGTAATTTTGGGTTTTTTGGCTTCAAATGTCCTTTTGGCTGCCAAATACCGGATAGAAGGATCGGATTAGATGATTTTTACAGTCAAAAAGCGTGACGGCCGCGAAATGCCGTTCAACATTGAGAAGATTTCTGAAGCCATCATCAAGGCTTTCCGCGCCTCCGGCGAATTGAACGAACAAATTAAAGCTTCCCAGGACCAGCTGGACCTCCTTGGCCACGAAGACCTCCTGACCAGCTCCGCCCTCAAGGTGTCCGCCTATGCCGTGGGTCGCCTCGAAGCCGAGGGCAAAAACAAACCCGACATCGAAGAAATCCAGGACGCCGTCGAAAAGGCACTTACTGAATGTGGTTATGCCGACACCGCCAAGAGCTATATCTTGTACCGCGCCGAGCGCACCCGCATCCGCGAAGTCAATACGCGCCTCATGCACACGCTCCGCGACATTACGTTCAGCTCCGCCAAGGAGTCCGACCTCAAGCGCGAAAATGCGAACATCGACGGCGACACCGCGATGGGCACCATGCTCAAGTACGGTTCTGAATCGGCCAAGCACTTCTACACGATGATGATGCTCAAGCCCGAGCACAGCCGCGCCCACATGGACGGCGATATCCACATCCACGATCTGGATTTCTACTCGCTCACCATGACGTGCTGCCAGATCGACCTGAAGAAGTTGTTCAAGAACGGCTTCAACACCGGTCACGGCCACCTGCGCGAACCCAAGGACATCCGTAGCTACGCCGCCCTCGCCGCTATCGCCATTCAGAGTAACCAGAATGACCAGCACGGCGGCCAGTCCATCCCGAACTTTGACTATGCCATGGCCGACGGCGTGCGCATCACGTACCGCAAGTCCTACCTCTCGAACATGGTGAAGGCGCTCATCCTTCTGACGGGCAAGACCGAAGAAGAAATCCAGCCTGTCGTGAAGAAGCTCCATACGGAAATGGCCGAGATGGGCATGGTCGCGACCCTCGTGCCGAACGAGAAGTTTGTCGAGGCCGAAGCCCGCGAACTTTCCAAGACTTTCGATGTCGAGACGGTGATGAAGGCCCAGAAGTTTGCCGAGAAGATGGCCTACGAGGAAACCGACAAGACGACGTTCCAGGCGATGGAAGCGTTTGTTCACAACCTGAACTCCATGCACAGCCGCGCCGGTGCGCAGACCCCGTTCTCTAGCATCAACTACGGCATGTGCACCGAACCGGAAGCCCGCATGGTGATGAAGAACCTGTTGCTCACCACCGAGGAGGGCCTGGGCGGTGGCGAAACGGCCATCTTCCCGATCCAGATTTTCCGCGTGAAGAAGGGCGTGAACCTGAACGAGGGCGACCCGAACTACGATTTGTTCAAGCTTGCTTGCCGCGTGAGCGCGAAGCGCCTGTTCCCGAACTTCAGCTTCCAGGATGCCCCGTACAACCTGCAGTACTACAAGGAAGGCCATCCGGAAACAGAAATCTCTTACATGGGCTGCCGCACCCGCGTTATCGGCAACAACTACGACCCGACCCGCGAAATCTCGTACGGCCGCGGCAACCTGAGCTTCACCTCCATCAACTTGCCCCGTATCGCCATCAAGATGAAGTCCGTGGACCTGTTCTTCAAGGAACTCGACCGCATGCTGCAACTGGTGAGCGACCAGCTCATGGAACGCTTTGCCGTCCAGAGCAAGCGCAAGGTCAAGAACTTCCCGTTCCTCATGGGACAGGGCGTCTGGATCGATTCCGAGAAGCTCGGCTGGGAAGACACCGTGGGCGAGGTCATCAAGCACGGAACGCTTTCCATCGGCTTCATCGGCCTTGCCGAAACGCTCGTGGCCCTCACGGGCAAGCATCACGGCGAATCCGAAGCGTCCCAGGAACTCGGTCTCAAGATTATCAAGCACATGCGCGAATTCTGCGACAACGAGTCCAAGCGCCTCGGTCTCAACTTCAGCTTGCTCGCCACGCCGGCAGAAGGCCTCTCGGGCCGCTTCGTTCGCATGGACAAGAAGAAGTTCGGCATCATCCCGGGTGTTACCGACCGCGATTACTACACCAACTCGTTCCACGTGCCGGTGTACTACAAGATTTCGGCCTTCAAGAAGCTCGCTCTCGAAGCCCCGTACCACGCGCTCACCAACGCTGGCCACATCAGCTACATCGAGCTCGATGGCGACCCGACGCAGAACCTCGACGCGTTCGAGAAAATCGTGCGCTACATGGCCGAGGTGGGTATCGGTTACGGCAGCATCAACCATCCGGTCGACCGTGACCCGGTCTGCGGATTCGTCGGTGTCATCGGCGATGTGTGCCCGCGTTGCGGACGTAGCGAAGGACATGCGATTTCCGAGGCGAAGATCGAGGAACTGCGCAAGCTTTATCCCGGCATGCCCGTGTTCAGGGGTGTCCGGTAACCAGTTTTAACAAGCAAGGAGTAAACAACAATGTCAGAAAAAGAACTGAACAAGTTTGGCGAAGGCGTCGGATTCGAACGCATCCGCCGTATTACGGGCTACCTGGTCGGAACAGTCGACCGCTTCAACAACGCGAAGCGTGCCGAAGTGAACGACCGTGTCAAGCACGGCGTGTAATGCCTGGACATTTGTCCGGGTACGAAACACCTGCTAGGTAATCTTAGGCGGGCATGTCCCGCCGTTTTTTATTTTGTTGTAAATAGGGATTTTTTTAGGAATGGAACAGGAAACTCCGAGACTTCGCATTGCGGGCATCGAGCCCGAATCTTTCGTGGACGGTCCGGGCATTCGCATGACGGTCTTTACGCAGGGATGCCACCACAACTGCCCCGGTTGCCAGAATCCGCAGACGCACGATTTCAACGGCGGGCATTTTATCGAAATCGACGAAATCCTTGCGATGATTGACGAGAACCCTCTGCTCGACGGTGTCACGTTTAGCGGTGGCGACCCGATGGACCAGGCGGCGGCGCTCGTTCCGCTAGCCCGCGAAATCAAGGATCGCGGCCTGAGTCTTGTAATCTTTACGGGGTACACGTTCGAATACCTGCAGCAGCACTGGGAAGAAATCCCGTCGTTCCTCGACCTGCTCGCCTATGCCGACATCCTTATCGACGGCCCGTTCGTCATGGCGAAAAAGTCGCTCGAACTCAAGTTCCGCGGTTCGAGCAACCAGCGTATCATCGACGTGCAGCAGAGCCTGGTGAAAGGCCACGTGGTGCTTCACCAGATTCAGCTGGACGAGATGAAAGAACATCCGGAATGCGTCCTGCAGGGCTAGCCTGTTGCAAATCGGGGTGAAATAATATAGTTTCACTTCGAGGTGCCCTATGCTAGCAGATTTGCGAAAACCCCAAGTTTATTCACTTGCACTCGTGGCCGCTGTGGCCGTTGGCCTGGCTGCCTGCGGTGACGATGACAGCGACTTCAGCGCGCGCCCGGAGAAGCTGCCCGATAACGCAGTCTTGTCTATCGACGACTTGAGCAACTGCACCGCCAAGAAGGCGGGTAGCCTCGAGTTTGTCAAGGACACTCCCTATGTTTGCGTGGAATCTGGCGACAAGTTCAGGTGGGAGAAGGTTTCCCAGACTGAGGACGAGCCGGAAGATTTCAAGGTCTGCAACCAGGGCAGGGAGGGGCAATACGCCCTTGCGTCCGAGGAAGAAATTCTTTACACCTGTTCCGACGAGGAGTGGATTCCGGTGGGTGGCGTGTCTTCCAGCAGCGGCAAAGAAGGCGGCTCCAGCAGTTCTGCGTCGAAGTCGTCGGATAGCGGCAAAGACGTGGAGAGCTCCAGCAGTGTATCTTCTAGCAGCGGCAAGTCCAGTTCTAGTGGCAAAAGTTCAAGCAGCGTAACCTCCAGCAGCTCCGAGTCAAGGTCATCGGATAGCGGCAAAGATGCGGAAAGCTCCAGCAGTGTATCGTCCAGCAGCGCGGCTTCTAGCAGCGGAACTTCCAGTAGCGAAGTACGCAGTTCTTCGAGCATTCCGTCGTCGTTCAGCGTGGGCGATGACAGAAGCGTTTACGATGTCAAAAACAACACCCTGACGGACTACCGCGACGGCCAGGTTTATAGAACTGTAACGATTGGCGAACAGACCTGGATGGCAGAAAACCTGAACTTTGCTTACTTGGTGGCCTCAGATTCCCTTGACTCCACCAGTTTCTGTTATAATAATGATCCTTCCCGATGCTCCAAGTACGGCCGCCTTTACACCTGGGCTGCCGCGATGGACAGTGCTGCCATATTTTCTAATAATAGCAAGGGCTGTGGCTATGGTACGAGGTGTTTCCTGACATCTACTGTGCGGGGGGCTTGCCCTAAGGATTGGCACCTGTCGACGCAAAGCGAATGGTTCAAGTTGATTGCCCTGGTCGGAGATGAATCTGAAGCGGGTAGATTGCTCAAGTCCACCGAAGGTTGGTTTATTGATAAAGAAGGGACGGATGCCTATGAGTTTTCTGTGCTCCCTGCGGGCAGAAGCTCCATGGGTGTGGCCTCCCGTGTGGCGTATACGGAAAGGTCTAGCCAAGCGTACTTCTGGACTGCTACAGAGTGCGGTTCCGGTAATGATGCGTACGGCATATCTTTTTATTCCGCCGACATAGTCATGAAAAATTACTCCTTCTTCAAATACGAAGGATATTCCGTCCGTTGTGTTAAGGATGTTGTTCCTTCATCTTCTAGCGCTACGCCGAAATCAAGCAGTCGCATGGTAATTGAGTCCAGCAGTAGCGTCAATCAGGCGGTTGTTGACCCTTCGACGGTGGTGACGGGAACCATGACTGACGAGCGTGATGGTCAGACCTACGGGACTGTGACGATTGGTGAACAGACCTGGATGGCGGAAAACTTGAAGTTCTCTTACAAGGCGGACCCGGATTCCCGTGATTCCAGCAATTTCTGTTTTAGTCATTCGGGTGATTGTATCAAGTATGGTCGCTATTACACCTGGGCTTCCGCGATGGACAGTGCGGGTGTATGGAGTTCGGATGGCAAGGGCTGCGGTATCAAAGAGTTATGTACGCCAACCTTGCCTGTCCAGGGTGTTTGTCCTAGCGGATGGCATTTACCTAGCAACTATGATTGGCAGGTCTTCTTAAGGGCGGTCGGCGGATCCCCAAGAAAAGTCAGTGTGTCACTTTACTGGAAAAGTGAGTTTGGAACGAATGAATATAGGTTCTATGCGCGTCCTGGAGGGCTCCTGTCTGGAGATCGAACTTATATGTTTGAAGGCTCGGGCGCTTATTTCTGGAGTTCTGCAGGGTTCTATTTGCACATTGACGTCGGCAACACCATGTTCTTGTATCAAAGTGATGGCAAGGAAAATGTAGCGTATAACGTCCGTTGCATAAAGGACTAAAAGCATAGAGCGGGAAAAGCGTGCTAAACGAGTGTCGTAGAAAAATGTGTGCATTTTTCTCCTCATAGAGGATAACTCAACTAGAGAACTAAAGTTCTAAGTTTTGTATATATGACCGAGTGACGCCGCGGACGCCGAAGGCGTCAAAAGGGATTACTCGGCTTCGGGCCCTCGCTACGCGAGCCGAAGCCTCGCCCTACGGGCTTGAGGCTTGCGCCTCAAGTGCTGAAATTTTTCAGTTATGCTCACGATGTTCGCATGTGAAAAATTTCAGTCGCACCCTCTTCTCGGCTCCGAGTTCCTTTTTATCCCGGCACATAAAAAAAGAAACCACCCAAAAGGGTGGTTTTCTTTTTTTAGAGCGGGAAAAGGGACTCGGACCCTCGACCCCGACCTTGGCAAGGTCGTGCTCTACCAACTGAGCTATTCCCGCGAGGTGAGCACAATTATAGCTTATGGATTTAAGTTTGTCAAGGGTTTTTGCAAAGAAAATATCAAAATTTCCCGTTTTTTACCCCTTAATTCGAAAAATCCCTCTTTTTTGCTCAGGTACCCGTGGGGGAGGGGCTTGGGCAAAATGTCCTGGAGTTCCTGGGAAATCAAAAATTCCTGCCCCAATTTGGCGCAAAGGGACTGGATTCTGCTGGTGGTGTTCAGCACGTCACCGTGGTAGGCCATTTCGCTGCCAAAGTTCCCGACCTCGGTCGAGATGACCTTGCCGCAGTGAGCCCCCGCCTTGAACGTCGGGGCGATGCCATAGCGTCTCAAGAACTTCGCCTTGGTCTTTTGCAGGCACTCGTCAAAGTCGTAAAAGAGGTTGATTGGGCGCGCTTTCTTTTTGCAGTTCTTGATTTTCCAAGTGATGAACGCGCCGTCGCCTGCGATCTGGTAGATTTCGCCCCGGTTCTCCTCGCAACAGTTGGAGAGCAGCTTGTAGTAGTCTTTCATAAAGTTGCTGTAGGTGACGTGCCCCAGTTCCTCGGCAATGTCGGTGGAACGTCGCAAGTCAATGAACATGAACACCAGCTCCTCTTCAATGGGATCCTGGTACTTGCCCAGTATGGTGTTGATAAACACGCGGGTGCCGAACTTTTTATGGACCGATCGCACGAAGGTGATGAGGTGGCTGAGGATGAACAGGAATATGATGGCGATTTGCGTATGACGGTCGCTAAAGACTTCGCCAATGTGGGCGAGGTTCCGCTCGTTGATCAGCGTATGCGCCTCGGGGGCGCTCCACAACAAAATGCACAGCACTATGTTCGCCGCAATGCTGCAAATAAAGAAGGCGGATCTGATGAGGAACGCGACGGAAGGCGGCCTGTGGTCCATTTCGTCCTGCAGAACCACGACGTCGTAAAGTCCGTGCGAAAGCCCCATGAACAGGGACCACTGCAAAACAAAAAGAACGAGGTGCCAATTGAAAGGCTGCTCGGAGGCGTACTGCATCAATAACGCAATGCAATGCGTGCTTACCACCCAACTCAAAACGTAGTAGCAGATGGCCTTGAACTTGCGCTGTGTTAGACGGGTCATTGCCATAGGCTAGTGGATGAACAGGGGAAGAGACCAGATCATCACGATCAAAATGATGTCTTTGTAGGAGTCTTCCAAAAGGAGGGTGGAGGCGAAAAAAAAGATGATGGTGCACAATGTCAAAAAAACAAGGAGCGGCAGCCGCTTCTTGAGCCTGTTTTTCAGCCTGTTCTTTTTTTGTACATCCATAACAGTTCTATAAAATAAATTAATTTTTACGATAAACGAGAAAATCTTGATTTTAGTGGCGAAATGCTTGGTCTATACCTACATATTCCATTTTGTTCTAAGGTCTGCGACTATTGCGACTTTCACACGATCCAGTCGCCGGAACGGCTTCATTTGGAGTATTTGCAGTTGGTTTCCGCGGAGATTTCCGCTTTTGCCGAGCGCCACCCGGGGGCGTTGGAACGTGTTGAGACCCTTTATGTGGGCGGCGGAACGCCCTCCCTGCTCTCCCCGGAGCTTCTCTCGAGGCTTTTTGCGGCGCTAAAAAGGGCGGGGATCCCCTTAAAGGAACTCAGGGAGGCGACCATGGAGTTCAATCCCGAGAGTTGCGACGAGGAACGCTTGGCTGTGGCGGTGGAAAACGGCATTGACCGCGTGAGTATCGGCCTCCAGACCTTCCACGAGGACCTGCTCTCCCGTATAGGGCGCAGCCATGTGAAGGGGGCGGGGCAATATGCCCTGGAATTGCTCCTCCGGAGGCCTGGTTTGCGGGTCAGTGCCGACCTCATGTTCAATTTGCCAGGGCAGTCCCTGGACGGATTTTTGGGCGATTTGGACCGCATTTCGGATTACCCGCTGGGGCACATCAGCTTTTACGGGCTCAAGGTGGACCCCAGGTCCCGTCTGGGCAGGCGGATTGCCCGTGGGGAGGAATCCGTGGACGAGGATTTGTATGGCCCCATGTACCTGCGTGGGGTCGGGATGCTTGCCCAAAAGGGCTTTGAGCGCTATGAGACCTCAAATTTCGCCCGCTCTGGTGAGGAGAGCCTCCACAACCTGAATTACTGGCGACGGGGCGAGTATTTGGCCTTTGGTCCGGGGGCGCACGGCTTCTTTGAGGGGACCCGTTTTTATGCTCCCGAGATGTATGCGTCGTGGCGGAAATACGTGCTCTCGGGATGCCCCAAAAGCGGGCTTACCCTGGACCCGATCGGGCCCGAAGAGCGGGTTGCCGAGTACCTGCAGCTCTCGTTGCGTACAAAATATGGTGCGAACCTCGAAGCCTTGCGTGGCTTGGGTCGGCGCCTTCCACAGCCAGCTGTGGACAAGTGGGTTGACCGGGGTTATCTCACATGTCAAAATGACGTGATCTGCTTAACAGGCGAGGGGTGGCTTTTTATGGATTCCGTGGTCGCCGACCTCTATTCCAACTTGGAATAAACCGACTTGAAGTTTAGAATTGAGCCAGTGTGATTCTCGTCCTTCATTTTTGGATAAAAAAAAGATACATTTAATAATGTATTGTCCTAGCATTTTGCTGATGGGTTTTTGAGGTGTTTTATGTTTTACGTGAATGCAAATCGTGTTTGCTTGTTGTGGTTGTCGTTACTCTTGTTTACGACCGGTGTTTTTGCGCAAGAGAAAATTGATTGTCGAAACTATTCTTCCTCGACGGATTCCCGTTGTGCCTATGTCCGCATCGAGAAGGGCGCCGGCATGTACCTTTTTGTGGTTCCCGATGGCGAGGACCCGCTGGACATAAGCAAGGCCATCCCGAACGCCGAAATGTACGTTTACGCTCCGCTGGCCGATAACGATTCCGTGACCTACAAGCTCTATGTCGAGGGTACCGATATCGAGAACCGTCAAAAGCTGGTTGCCAATGATCAGGGCCTAATCGCCGTGTCCGTGAATGGCCTTTATCCCATCTACAACGTGATGCTTGGCGTGTCCACCCGTGAGGACATGGAAGACGTCAGCATCAATCGCGTGTACAACTTTTACGCCCCGACTCTGGAATACTGCCTGGACGCCGATTGCAAAAAGAAAATAGAAGACAAGAACATCTCTGCCACCAAGATGGAAGTGGGCGATACCCTCACCATTTACGTGCGCGCGATAAAGCCCGTCGATACCGACTCAGCGGGCTACTTGGAAAGCGACCTCGACAAGACCTTCTACATCAACATTGACGAAGGTTCCGATGCGGAGAACCTCAAGTTCCTCGACATGGTGGGCGACCCGCTCAAGCACCGCGACTTGGGCTACCAGCTGGATTTCAAGGGTGGCAAGGCGTCGTTCAAGATTACCTCCGACAAGGCACTGACCGACGGTTCCGCCTTCTCTTTGGACGCCTACCCCGATGGCTACGACGAGAAGAACAACCCGGTCTTTATCGTCTCGGAGGATTTTCCGGGTGGTCTCCGTTTTGACGATCATGACACGCCGACTCTCGATAGCGCTTTTGTATACGACACCGATGGCGACGGCGCCGCCGACAGTATCATGGTGTACATGGGTGGGAACCTGGAATACATTGACGGCGAGAAGTTCTTCTACAACTGGCCTGACGAAGGCAAGTACAAGGAGTCCACGGAGTTCTCCCAGAACGGCAACGAGTTCACCTTGAAGGACGTGAACTCTGTGGCTACGAACGATTCGGCGAAGGGTTACGTGAAGGCGACGGTGCATGCCTCCAATACTGGCGCCTCGACCGACTTGAAGCCCGTCGAAATCCAAGACCGCATAGGTCCGGTCATTAAGCATGCCTCGTTGACCGAAGGCGACGGTGACGCTCCTGACACCTTGGTGGTCCGCTTCAACAAGAACATTGATTCTTCGTGGACCGAGGGCAAGGGCCTTGTTATTAACGGCAAGTCCATCCCGGTCGAGGCGATTGTCAAGAATGGCGACGTGTGGACCTTTGTGGTCGACGATGGCTTTGTGAGCACGGGCGACTCCTTGCAGATTGCCACCAGTTGCGCCAAGAATGCCTGCCCCGACGGTCTCATCAAGGCTGCCGACGGCAACGAGACCGGAAAGAACAATCCCGTGGAAGTAAAAGACGCGGGCCAGCTCTACACTGCCGACGAGAACAACGGTTACTTTGATATGGATGGTGATGGCCGTATGGATAGCGCTACGGTGGCCTTTAAGAACCCGCTTAGCGCGAAGGACCTCGAGAATCTCAAGGTGAAACTCTACTGGCTCGATTCCAAGGGGAAGGTGGTGGAAATTCCGCTCAACAACCTCGACTCCCTCATCAAAAAAGGCGTAGTGACGCTCTCTGCCGACAGCACCATTTTGGGTGTTTCCGTAGATCCCGACGAGTACGACATTAAGAAGATGCTCACTTCGATTGACCGCAGCTACTCCAAGTCGGGAGACGAATACGGCTACTCGGTGGTGCTGAATGAGGTGACCGATGTGGACGGCAAGAAGAGCACCAAGGTCGATACGCTCGGCATGAACGATCGCATTTCCCCGATGATTTCGGGAACTTTCCTGCACCCGGAATCCTTCCAGCGCATGGAATCGGACGAACTGGTGGTGAACTTCTCCGAAGCCATCGATTACAAGAACATTTCTGACCTTTCGCAGGCGTTCCTCTTTAGCGCCAACGGCAAGGATTGGAAACCGCTGGACTTTACCAACGCCAAGTGGAGTGGTGATGGCAAGTCCGTGACCATCCGTCTCGAGGTGGGCGTGGAGCTCGAGGACCGTATGAACCCCGCCGACTTTATCCGCTTCAACGAAAGCTACAAGGGCTTTAACGATGTCGCCGGCAATAACGTGTTCGAGACTCCGGCTACGGTGATGCTGCAGGGCGACCCGCGCGTACTCGCCAAGACTACCTCGCTTGCCACGCTCGACTTTGCCGATGTGCTCTCCGACAAAAAAGACTTTACGGTACGTTTTGTGCCGGCAGATTCTTCGCTTGACGACGAGATGAAAATGTCGCTCGGCGTGTTGATGAACATCGGTTTCTCTACAATCATGGGCGAGGACTCGACCGGGAGCAAAGTTCCAAATTTGGATGAAATCGGTCTTTCGTGGGAAATGTACGTGTACACAAACCTGGGCGCCTATGTGGCGAGTTCCTCGGGTAAAATCATGTGCGATGATCCCTACTTTAAGCCCGAGGGAAAGAATGTGGACGAGGGTAACTGTTTGGAGAACCCCAAAAAACTCTATTTCCGCTGGAATATGCGCAGCGCAAACGGTCGCAAGGTGGGAATAGGTGTATATTTGGCGAAATTCAGAGTGAAAGTATTTGGAGCTAAGGAAACATTTGAATATGAAAGGTACTACAACTGGGGCGTCAAGGCGGGCAAGAACGGCCTTGATCTGAGTTCCTTGGACAAGTAGGACTTTTCAGAGGATGATGCTATGAAAAAGATGGCAAAAATAATCTCGATGTTTGCGGTGTTGTGCGGAATAAGCTCAGCGGGCGCTGGGACTATGCCGCCTCCCGATAACCCGGCTACCGGTATTTGGGTTCAGCAGGTGGGCGACATTGTCCCGCATGCCGATACCAGGGCGACTCTGTATTATACCAAGTATGCTGGCTACGACAAGGATGCCGTTAAGAGCCTTAAGTATTATTACGATGGCGCGGGTTATTTGCAGTTGCTGCAAAAGGATACGCTTTGTGGTAAAGAAGACGGCATGTCTGGTGCCGACGGTATTGTGCACCATCCCGATGGTGACTTGTTGATTGCGGCCCAAGGACGTTTTGCCCACAAAATTAGCAAGACCGCTAAAAAAACGGGTGGGAGGGGCGCCTGCTTGGTGAAAACGGTGGAAACTGACCATTCCGATAACGGTATTTGGCATTTGATGATGGACCCGAACCAAAAATGGCTTTGGGCGGCAGGTATTCCAGGTCATTTGCGCCGTATTTCGACTGCGGATGATCCGGAGAACAAGAATTTTGGCCCCAGTTACCAGGTGCTCCTGGAGCCGAATGAAAATGACCGTGTTAAACACCATTCTCTTTCGACTTTGATTTGGGATGCTGATGGAAACGCCTTCTTTACGTATTCCAGCTATAGTGGTGGCGGTTGTGAATCGAATGCGAACACTGGTGCGGCCTGTTCCGAAGAACGCAAAAAGGAGCAAAGGGCGACTGCGTATTTTGGCTATATCACCGATACCGTGTGGACCAAGGTGACTGCCGGGAACCAGTCTACGGTTGGTGGCAAAATTGGCGATTCTGTCATCACGAAGTTTAAAACTAAAATACTGATTGATTCCCTGGAAGGTGCCCATGGTGGTACCTATGACCCGTACTCCAAGACCATTTTTGTGTTCGGCGGTGCGAGAATCGTGCAAATCCAGCCGCGTGTCGAGAACGGGGAAATGAAGGCGCGTGTGGTCGCCTACATTGACCTGCGTGATTGGTTCTTCAATGAATCCCTAGACAATTTGACGCTCCCCAGAACAAACGACGGCGGCTATGTGGGCTGGCGCTTGGACCAGGGAACGGTCGATGGCATGGGCCACCTGTTTGTGGCGAGCAACACGGGCCACCTGGTGTTTGTGGACTATGCCGCCAATGTGAACAAGTATATTAACGATAATGTCTTGGTGCACTTGCAGTGGATCGACAACTATCTCGATGACTTGGCTCCGCTTTCGGGTGCGGGCGTCATTAGGACGGGAGCCGAAACGGGCGAGGACGGTGAACTCTCCAGCAGTAGTGGGGTAAGTTCCTCGCTGGTGGAATACTCTTCTAGTAGCAGTGTAAAATCCAGCAGCAGCGTCAAGTCCAGTTCTAGTGTCAAGTCTTCCAGCAGCATCAAGAGCTCCAGCAGTTCCTTGATTGTGTATTCTTCCAGTTCCAAAACGAGCAGCTCTTCGGGGGGCACTTCTTCTACGACTGGCAGCAGTTCCTCCGGGACGGTGAATTCGAGCGGCTCGGTGACGAGCTCCGGAAGCACGACTTCTTCGAGTACAGTGGGCTCCAGCGGCAGTACTGGCAACTCTAGTAGCGGTACGGGAACGTCGAGCGCCAATAACGGCTCCAGCGGCTCTAACGGGTCTTCTTCGAGTGGTGGCGGTTCCACGTCGTCTTCGAGCAAGAACCAGGGTTCGGGTATCGATATCGTGGGCGGCTCCAGTTCGTCGAATCGCTATGCCGGCTTTACGGACTTTGATTTGAGTAGTAGCGGCGGTCTTGACTTCTACCCGTCTCAAGACAAGTTCGACGATGGTGACGATATAGTGTCTACCACGACAGTGCTGATCCCTGTGGATACGGCCAAGGGAACGCCGGGTACGGTGACCATTGGCGAGAACACCTACTTGGTGGAAAATAACCCCACGGGAATCCAGCTTGACTTGCGCTATAATTCCAATATCGACTCGGCGCAGGTGGGACAGTTGGTTGCCATTACGCTGGACTCTGCCAAGATTGCTGAAATCTTTGGCACCACAGCGGATTCGCTCACGTTCGCCACGAGTTACGATCTCGTTTTGATTGATCCGAACAACCCGCAGCCGACAGACACCATGAACGTCAAGAACAATGGTGACGTGACTATTTGGGTGACCGCCGAGGAGGCCATCCGAGGTGGTTCCATTATTGTGGCGCACGACGGCAAGGTGGTCATTATCGACAACATTAACTTCTACGATCCGATTCCGGATGCCGACAAGGGATTCATCAAGGATTCCGATGGCGACGAAAAACTGGATTACGTGGAAATCGTGCTCAAGGATACTTTGGAACATGGCTTGAGTGTACGCTCCGTGGCTCTTGTGGTTAACGGGGACACCATGACTGCGGCCGCAGTGCCGACAGTCAATTTCGCCACGGTCCAGGCGAACTCTTACGAGACCAAGCGCGTGAATACGATTTCGCTGGATGTGTCGGACTTGAATTTGCCGGAAGATTTCCCGAAGGATGCCTATGCGATTATCACCTACGCCAACTCCGACGACGTTCTTTACACGCGTAATGCTTCGATCTCTGAGGTTGGTAGCCAGATAATCAAGGCGGCCGAGGCCATTCGAAATAGCAAGGGTAAGGATTCCTTGTTCGTTGAATTCAACATCGACATTATTCCGGCGGACCTCTCGGAGCCCGAGATGCTTGTGATGATCAAACAGAATTCCAAGCGCTTTGGCTTTGTGGGACAAATCTCCAATGTGTACCTGCCGACCAAGAACGTTGTGATTTTGGTGGGTGACTCCCTGGGACTCAAGGGTGAAATGAAGGACAGCGTCTCGTTGTTCCCCAATGTGACCTTTAATAGCACGCCGTACCTGACCTCGGACGAGTACGACCGTGAAGTGCCCATCAAGGTGACGGATCGTCTGCCCTCGTCCAAGAATGTGGAATACTGGGATACCGACGGCGATGGCAAGCTCGACAAGATTGTGACCAACTTTAATGGAAAGCTCACTCCGGAACAGGCGGGGATGCTCTACATGACCTTCCCGTGGTACAGTGACCGCGGTATGCTGATCCAGATGCAGGCACAGCCTGGAGACCTGGCGCTTTCTGAAGATTCGACGAGTGTTTCTTGGAATGTGTTTGCCACGTCGCAGATTGTTTCGGGCGTGACCAGCATTAGCGAAGACCTGCCGCAGGCGACGGTCTTTACCTACTACCCGGTGCTGGGCCAGACTTTTGTGAACGAGGAGAATGTGCCGCTGGTCGACAAGATGTCGCCTGTGATTGCCGCTGCTACCTTGGATTACGGCAAAAAGGCGGACACCTTGACGGTCGTGTTCTCTGAACCGATTGTGTACAAGAACCTGGAAGGAAGGGACTTTTTCTCGTACATCCATGGCAAGGACACCATTGATCTTTTGCCGAGCAGGATTGACTGGGCCCAGGACGGCAAGTCGGCAAAACTGATAATTGACGGTAGCGTCTCGACGATTTTGCCTGGCGACTCCTTGATGGTGGTGCGCGGTCTTAAGGACAATATTCGCGACAACTACGGCAACGTGGCAGGCGAGAACCCGCAGGCTGTGGTCATCGCGGGCTTGCTGAACCACCTGGTCGAGGCCACTAAGATGGGTTCGTTCGATGTTCATGATGACCGTGTGGTGAGCGAAGACGGCGAGAAGCTGCAGACGATAAGCTCTGTGAACCTGCGCTACGTGCCGAGTTCCACGACCAAGGAGGACCTTGAAAAGGAAGGTGCCCTGGGTCAGTTGGTGCAGTTGGGCGAACGCTTTGTGCCGCAGCTTTTGGACCGTGCCCAGATTTCGGCCGATGGTACAGTAGACCCGTCCGTGCTCGATTCCCTGGATCCGTCTAAGGTCTACATCACCTTCGTGGTTAATTACTACGATCACTTGGGACAGTATGTGAACGACACGACCATCATGGTGCCGTGTAACAGCCCGAAGTTCGGTGGCAACTGCTTGAGCACCGACCAGAAGGTGTTTGTGAACTGGAACTTCAAGGACCATACCGGCCGCTTTGTGGGCTCGGGCGTGTATAACGTCCAGTTCAAGATGGTGGTCCGCTACGAAAAGAAGAAGATCGAGGAAGAAATTAAGGACAAGTGGGGCGTCCGCCGCAAGAAGCACAAGAAGTAATCGCCCTCCGTTGATTCCCGAAAGAATATAAGAGAAGTCCCGGCCAAGCCGGGACTTTTTCTAATGCTTCGCAATCGTAGGGGCGGAGCCCCATGCGTCACGGGGCGGCTATTACTTATTGATGCTTCGCATCCATAAGTGCTTCGCCTCGGTCATGCGCAAGCCTTCGGTTTGCGCGCGACGCTCGGCTTGCTACTTATTGATAGCTGCCAAAAACGCGTCTTTTTTCTCTTGGAGGAATTCCTTGCTGTTGTACTTGCGGATGCGGCGCAGGGCCTGGTCACGCAACTGGCGCACGCGTTCGTGGGAGATGTTCATGGATTCGCCCACCTCGCGCAATGTTTGCGGGGCTTCCTGATTGATGCCGAAGATGCCCGTGATGACCTTCGCTTCGCGTTCGGGGAGCTGCTCCATCAAGTCGCGGGCCAAGGCCTCGACGCTCTGGATTTCGGAATCGGCTTCGGGGTTCGATGCCGCGGTATCGGGGAGCACTTCGGCGTAGGTCGCCTTGGAGTCGGCCTTGAGGGGGCTGTCGAACGAGACGCCGCGCTGGCCAATTTGGATGAGCTCGCGGATTTCTTCGTTGATTTCTTTACCGCGGGACTGTTCGTGCAAAGCCTTACGCACGCGGAGGTGTTGGTTTGCCGGCAAGCGAATGAGGTTGCCCTGCTCGTTGATGGCACGGGTAATGTAAGCCTTGATCCACCACACGCCGTAGCTGATGAACTTGAGGCCACGGTCGTATTCAAAGGATTCGATGGCGCGCACTAGGCCCATGGCGCCTTCGCTCACCAGGTCCGGCAGCGGGATGGGACAGCCGCGATACTGGATGGCGACTTTGAGCACAAAACGCATGTTGGCTGAAATCAACTTCTTACGTGCAATTCGGTCACCTTCTTTGGCCTTTTTAAAGAGAATCTGCTCTTCTTCACGGGAAAGCGGTGCAGTACGTCTAATATCTTCTAGGTAACGCTTGAGTGTGGTATCGGTAGAGTCAATATGCATTGTAATTCCTTGCACCTTAAATATCGCTTTTTTTATAAGCAAGTTGCGTGCCAAAAGTGTAAAATTTTGCCATAATCATATTAATGGGGGCTGTTTTTGTCGATTTCGGCGTCCGCTTCGGTGTATTTGTCATGAAAAATAGAAAAAAAATCTTGCTTTGTCACGTATTTGTGACTATTGTCATGAAATTAGTAATTTTTGACCGGGTGCGATTTCCGACCCGCGCCCTATATTTATATCGTTACAAGACAATGATTTGTAAAGATTTTTCGTATATTTTTGCGCGTTATGTCTATTAAAGAGCCTGATCAATCTGTTTGGAATCGTTTTTGGCAGAGAAAGAACGACATGGACAAGGTTTACCCTTCGTCTCCCTCTGTTTTGGAAGCTATCAAAAAGAATTTCAAGCTTAATGGTCTAAAAATTTTGGAAGTTGGCGCCGGTACCGGCCGTGACAGTGCCGAATTGGCCCGCTTGGGTGCCGATGTCTATGTGCTGGATTTTGCCGAGAACAGTTTGAAGATTGTGGACGCTCTGCGTGCCAAGGAAAACCTTTACGATAATTTGAAACTGGTGCGCGGAGACGCGTTCAAGTCGCCGTTCCCCGACTGTACGTTTGACTTGGTGTTCCACCAGGGCCTGGCGGAACACTTCAAGGATTCGCTCCCGCTGATCCAGGAGAATTACCGAATTTTGAAGCACGGGGGCTGCTGCCTTTGCGATGTGCCGCAGACTGTCCACCCGTACACAGTGATCAAACACATTTTGATTGCCATGGACAAGTGGTTTGCGGGCTGGGAAAAGCAGTTCACGATGCCGCAGCTCAAAAAGCTCATGGCCGATGCTGGCTTTGTGTGCGAGTACGCCTACGGGGACTGGATGCGACCGAACCTGTTCTATAGAATGGCTCGCGAGTTCGGTTTCAAAGTGGGCGTGGAATTGCCCAAGTACCCGCTGCAGGGCTCGACGTATCAAAAGGCGAAGGACGCTATTTTGGATGCGCTCAAGTCTGTGTCGGTAATGCATTACACCCAGTTGAGCATCGGAGTGATTGGCCGCAAGCCTTAGTAACTTATGGCGTTGAATCCCAAACTGAAATCCACCCTGGTTTTTTGTCTGAAGCTGGTGGTGACTTTGGTTCCGGCGTACTTTGTGTACCGGAACATTGTAGGCGCTCCTGATTGGGACGTCGGGGATTTGTTCCGTCTGTTTTCGTGGAGCGGCGTGCTCCCGTTTGTGATTGCGCTTTTGTGCCTTGCTGTTTCGAACTTCACGGCCTGTTTGCAGTGGAAACTGCTTTTAGAAAAGCAGGGAGTGCACCTGAAGTACGGCCACCTGCTCAAGCTCTACTATGTGGGGCTGTTCTTTAACAACTTTATGCCGGGCAACGTGGGCGGCGATGTCAAGAAGGTTTACGACATTCGCATGCAAGGCGGGCAGGACTCGGTGGGGGCCGGGCTTACGGCGACGTTCTTCGATCGTTTGTTCGGACTCTTTTTTGTGACGCTCTTTGCGCTTGGCATGGGCGCCCTGTTTTTTGTGCACGATGACGCCCAGCGCGCCTTTGTGTGGCCCTCGATTTGGATATTCCTCGGATTTTGCCTTTTGTTCGCGTGCCTTTGCAGCAGGCGGCTTGGGCGGCTATGCAGCAATTTGATGGCGAAAGTGCTGCCGCAAAAAATTCATTTCCGCCTGGACCACATGTTCAACCGTTTCCAGTATTTCCGTTCGTTTAGGCTGTGGGTGCAAATCTCGCTCCTCTCGGCGGTGACGCAGTCGCTGCGAATTTTTGTGCATTACTTTTGCGGGATCGTGGTGGGCGTTGACCTCTCGATTTCGTGGTACTTCTATTACATCCCGCTGGTCGCCATCGTGAGTGCGCTCCCGATTTCGATTGGCGGCTTTGGCCCACGCGAGTTGTTGGCCCAGTCACTGTTTGCCAAGGCGGGTGTTGCCAGTTTGGAGTCTGTCGTCATCCAGCTCTTGGCCTACTTTGTGAGCCTCTTGCTGAGCCTGTTTGGCGCGTTCGTGTTTTTGCTGGGCGACAAGCCCGAGCATCCCAAAGTGAAGGCAGAATAGCCTTCTTTGATAGAGAGCCGCCGGCGTTCTTGGCGGCATTCCATTGAGGTTCCCATGGATGCCCAAAGCATCTTGGATGGTCTTAACAGTGACCAGAGGGCGGCCGTTTTGCACGACCACCAAAAAGGCGCGCAACTTTTGATTTTGGCGGGGGCGGGTTCGGGCAAGACCTCGGTTTTAACGAAGCGCATCCAGTATCGCATTGCGATGGGCGTTGATCCCGAAAAAATATTGGCGTTGACTTTTACGGCGAAGGCGGCGGCGGAAATGCGCGAACGCGTGCAAAAGCTGTTCCCCAAGGCGGGAGTGCGGCTATGTACGTTCCATTCGCTCGCGCTGTTCATGCTCAAGCAAAAAATAGGTTCGCGTTTTGCCTACGAGATGGTGGGCTTTAAAAAGCCCCCGGTGCCGCAGGAATCTGCGGAGCGAGATTTTTTGACGAAACTCTCCAGACTCAGGATTCCTTCGGGAAAATTGAACCGCGAGGAGCTCTTTGCCGATACGTACCCGGCCTCCTTGGTGCCTAAGTTGAAAACGCTTAGGCAAGGAGTATTGGATTCGGGTTCGGTTGTTTTTGAAGACCTTATTTACTTGGCAATTAGTTTGTTAGAAAAACACCGGGAGGCGCGGGATTACTTTAGGGCGCAGTGGTCCGAAATTTTGGTGGACGAGTACCAGGACATTAACCCCTCGCAGTACCGTTTGGTGAAGGCGTTGCTGGGGAGCCGCAAGGAACTTTTTGTGGTGGGGGACGATGACCAGGCGATTTACGGGTTCCGCGGAGCCGACATCGGGAACATCAACCGGTTTTGTGAAGACTTCAAGGAGAGCTCGCTCATCCGCTTGGAATGGAATTACCGCTCTGTGCCCGAGATTTTGCACCTTGCCAATTCCATTTTCGAGAACAAGCCGCTTCGCTTGCGCAAGGTGCTGCGGGCGGGCAACACGAGGGGCTCCGGCGGGAACCCTCTGTACCGCGAGAACCGTAGGCCCGAGGTTTGGTATTCCGAGAATCCGGTCGAAGAAATGCTGAAGATTGTGGGGTGGATCAAGGAACTGCGGGAGAGCTATGAACTGGAATGGAAAAATTTCGCCATACTGGTGCGCTACAACCGTCAAAGGCTGTATTACGAGGCGGCTCTCAAGGATGCAGGGCTCCCCATTGCGGGGGTCGAACTGGACGAGGGCGAGACCCTGGAAAACGGCGTCCATGTGGAAACGGTTCACGCCTCCAAGGGACTGCAGTATGCGGTGGTGTTCTATGCGGGGCTGGCCGAAGGGCTCACGCCGGGGGAGTGCCAGGGGAGCCGCGCCGAACGCCAAAGGCAGCTGGACGAGGAGCGCCGATTGTATTATGTGGGGGTTACCCGTGCCGAGGCCTATTTAATTTTGTTATATTGCAAACAGAGGTTTTGGAAGGGCAAACTCCGGAAGTTCAAAAAGTCCAGGTTCTTGCCGCAGGCCCGTCCCAAAAACGAGGAATTGAAATTGCCCCTTATTTTGTTCAAAATATACGTGGTGGTGAGGGTCCTGTTCGTCATGTTCGAACACATTCTCAAGCTCCCGTTTGTGTACTTGTTCCACAAAAACGAAGTGGATTTGTGGGTCGACAAAAAAATTCAGTGGTTCTCGAATTTTTGCATGGACATTATCAACATCGACTTGACCATTGAGGACCAGGCGCTTTTGGGCAAGGTGGACTGGACCCGTCCTGTGTTTGTGATGGGAAACCACAATTCCTTTGTCGATATCCCCGTGGTCTTTTTGACCATCGAGAGGACGATTGGCTTTATTGCCAAGGCCCAGCTGGGCAGAATCCCATTCCTCAATTTTTGGATGCACAAGATTGGCTGTATTTTTATCAATCGCGAAAAGGGCGGTGGCGCCGACCTGGTGCGCGAAGCCTTGGCGCATGGCCGCGTCCCTCGCATTTCGGTGTTCCCCGAGGGGACCCGCGGCAAGAGCGACGACCTTGCCCCGTTCAAGAGCGGTTCCTTTAGACTTGCCATCGAGGCGCAGGCGACGATTCTCCCTGTGGTCATCAAGGGCTCGGCGGGTGCTTGGGAACGTCGCCGGGATTGCGGTCGCAAAAAGGTGACCTCCCGGGTTCTGGAACCCATAGACGTGAGGGCGTTGATGCAGGAGAAGGGCGAACTGGAACCTCGTCGCGATTTGATGAACGTCATTAGGGAGAGGATGGAAACGGCTCTATGATTGGCGTTTTTGACTCGGGCTTTGGCGGCCTCACCATTTTACGGGATTTGCAGAAGGTGCTGCCGCAGTACGACTTTATGTACCTGGGCGACAACGCCCGCGCGCCTTACGGCTCCCGCAGTTTCGAGACCATTTACCGCTATACGTTGGAGTCGGTCCGCGCGCTTTTTGCCCGCGGGTGCCCGCTCGTTATTCTCGCGTGCAATACCGCGAGTGCCAAGGCGCTCAGGAGCATTCAGCAGCAGGTGTTGCCCTTCGAGTTCCCCGACCGCAGGGTCCTGGGGATTGTGCGCCCGACCGCCGAGGAAATCGGCAAGTACAGCAAGACGGGACACATCGGCATTTTTGCGACGGCGGGGACGGTCTCCTCGAAGAGCTATGTCATTGAAATTAGTCACTTTTTCCCAAAGGTGAAGGTGACGCAGCACGCGTGCCCCATGTGGGTGCCCTTGGTCGAGTGCGGGGAAAGCGGTACCGAGGGCGCAAAGTTCTTTGTGAAAAAAGAAGTGGATGCTCTCCTGGCCGAGGATCCCGAAATCGACACGGTGCTTTTGGCCTGCACGCACTACCCGCTCTTGGAGGCCGAGATCCGTGCGGCCCTGCCGCCTCATGTGCGCCTGGTGTTCCAGGGGGACATCGTTGCCCAGAAGACGGTCGATTACCTGAAGCGTCACCCGGAGATGGACGGACGCCTTACGAAGGGCTCGAAGACCCAGTTTTTGACCTCCGATACGGCGAAATTTTTCGAAAAAGGCGCTTTTTTGTTCGGAATGCACGATATTTCGGCGGAATCGTTGACTTTCTAGCCCTTAAATATTATTTTGCTAAATGTTACTGACGAACCTGTTTGGGTCCGCTTGTATTTTTATTATCGAACTGCCGACCTCGGTCGGCGGTTTGGTAGGGTATCACCTTTTTGAGTGGAATAGAAATGCCGAAAACACAGATTAATCTCGAAGGTTGGCAAGACTATCGCGGCAACGCTGCCGGAAGCCTGCTTTATGTTGAAACGAGTCACCAGTCCGAAATGCCGGTCCGTGACCAGATGAACGAAAATGGCAAGGGTTTCTTTTACGAACCGAACTATGAAACGAGCACCTACGGCCTAATGAGCTGCTGCAATGTGAAGAACATCAACGCCATTGTGAAAGCGAAGAGCCGTTACATTCTTTTTGGAACTCGCTACGAGGGTCTGAGCGATTCCGAAATGCGCAACAAGTATTTGATTATGGGCTACATGCGTATCGACAAGATCAAGGACGTGCGTACCCGCCATATCCAGCGCTATATGGCGAACCCGGAATTGCCGGAACCCGAAAGCATGCAGTTGGAACACAACTATGCCGTGTGGGGTCCCATGCGCTTTGTCTCCATGGACGACTCCTTTGTGGTGACCGACGAGATCCTCAAGGAATGGGGCTACAAGGGCCACGCCAGCCGCCAGCTCAAGGCCGTGTTCAACAAGGAACACCTGGAGCAAATCCTCAACCACTTGAATAGCAAGGAAGACAAAATCGACGAATACATCGCCATTGTCGACGAATTCAAGGAAGCCATGGAAGAGGGGTGATAGCGTCGCTAAAGCGCCACAAAAACAGAAAGCCTCCGTCTAACAACGGAGGCTTTCTGTTTTTAAGTTCGATACCAGATATTCTAGTAACTATTTCTTCAGCGCCTTTATGGTCGAAGCCTTTGTCTTCACGATATAGGCGCCCTGGCGCACGTCGAGGCGGAGCGAGCCGCTTGCATTGAGGGCTTCGCTCTTGAGGCCTTCCCAAACGAGGTTGCCGTTGAGGTCGAAGATCTGTGCGTGGTAATGGCTGTCGTTCACAGCGAACTTCTTTGCCGGCTTGATGGCGCTGGTGCCGCCGCAACCGGTCGCTACGATCTTTGCGATGTAGATGCCCGCGTTGTCGCTGTTGAAGCTGAACTGCTTGGAGCCAAAGGCGAGCCCTGTGGAGTCGAGCTCGTTTTTGAGCGGGACACTGACCTGGGCCCATTCGCCCGCGGGGGCGGTGTTGCCGTACTGGTAGTTGATCCAGCTGCTGCCGCCGGCGCCGCCGATGTTCACGGAGGCGTCCTCGGTGTCGAGGCTACGCATGGTGAATACGAGGTCCGTGCAGGTGGTGAGCGGCTTTTTGACGATGATGTCGTCCTTGATGGTGTAGAGCTGGTGCTGGTAGCCGCAGTCGTCCTGGGCGCATCCGGCGAGCGGGACCTTGACATAGCTGTTGATGCCATCGAGCGGGGTATTGACAAATTCAACGGCGGCGAGCTTGTCGGGGCTGCTCCAGGTTCCGGCGGAGGACTCCTGCGTGAAGTCCACAATCACGAGGCTGTCGCCGAACTGCGTGGACGGGTCGATGTAGGGATCTTCGATGGGGGAGTCTTCGCAGGTGAGCGCCGCGGTGTTGCTCGTGGTGAACACGA
This sequence comes from Fibrobacter sp. UWP2, assembly GCF_900141705.1. Taxonomy (NCBI): domain Bacteria; kingdom Pseudomonadati; phylum Fibrobacterota; class Fibrobacteria; order Fibrobacterales; family Fibrobacteraceae; genus Fibrobacter; species Fibrobacter sp. UWP2. Next base: position 15,528 of record NZ_FQYM01000021.1, on the reverse strand, counting down.
TGGTGGTGATGGACTTGGACGGGAGGCTGAAGTCATTACCCGTGGCGGCGATGGCCTTGCTCTTGTCGCCGCTTTCGACGGATTGCACCGCGTAGACGGAGTTGTAGCCGTTCACGCTGGTGGTCAGCTTCATGGCGGAGGAACTCTTGTTGATGGCGATGACCGAGATGGAGTCGCAGTCGGCGCTGCGGAAGGCGACCGTGTAGAGATCCGAGGTCGTGGTGGTGGCCGAGACGACGCGCCAGCCCGGGTTCACGAACTTGGAGTAGTGACGCATGGCGTGGTACTCGGGGTTGATGTAGATCTTTGCCTCTTTGCAACCGCTCCAGCCTTCGCCGGGGCATACGCCAATCAATTGACCATTTTCTTCGCCCCAGTACAGTTCCCAGGCGATGTAGGCATTCAGCTTGCCGCTGGTAAAACCGACCTGCATGATGTGGGCGAGCCCGAGCATGTCCTGTTCGCGGATGGCGTTTTCCATGGTGCAGAATTCGGTCATGATGATGGGCTTGTCGTCACTGCCGTAGCTTGCGGCGATGTCGCTCATGGCCTTTGCGAAGTTTTGCGGGTTCAGGTAGTTGGTTCCTGAGTTGTCGTTGCCGTCACCGGCGTGGTACAGGTGGTAGGCGTAGCCGTCGAGGTTCTTGTCGTCGAGAGCTTTTGCGTACTTCTCGAAGTTGCTGTAGCCGATGCCCAGCGGTTCGGGGCCGATAATTTTGGGCGGGTTGGCGAGCGTGCTGAGGGAATCGCGGACTGCCTGGAGCGCCTGCTTGTAGCCGGCGATTTCGGAAGTCTCGGTCGGTTCGAACAAGGTTTCTTCGTAGGTGGCTTCCATGTCCGGCTCGTTTTGGAGGGAGATGTAGTCCGGGGCGATGCCGAAGTCCACGTAAGTCTGGTAGGAGGTCTTCCACCAATGGGCGAACTCGCTGTAGACGAACTTGCCGTAGGGGTCGGAGCTTGAAGTTTTGAGGGTCTTCTCGCCCTTGGAGTGACCGTCGGAGCCGTTGACGCTGCCGCTCGGTTTTAAACGGCCGGGGGCGGACCAGCTGGACATCTCGATTTTGAGGTGGTTGCCCAGACGTTCCTTGCCTGCCTTGACGATGGCAACGTCGTTGGCGATGGAGGTGGTGTCTTCTTGCTTCCAGTTGCCAATGCGGAGGAACGAGATGTTCAGCCCGGTGAAGGCGGTGTCGTAGAATGCCTTTTGCATGGAGGCGTCCATGGCGGTAATCCAGCTTTGGTAGTAGACGCTGCCGGCGCCAAAGCCAAGGATTTTTTGCTTGGTTGTGGCGGGGTCAACGGTGATGTTCGCTGCGGTTTGCGCTTGTGCGAAAGAGAAAAATGCCGATGCAGCCAACGCTGCCGGTATCAATGATGTTTTCATAACACAGACTCCTAAATGTCTATTGACAATATAAATAGAAATAGGCGTCGCTCCTTTTGCATGGAGGTTTTTCTTGTGAAAATGTCAAGACTCTGGCAGCAAAAGTAACGCCTGCTAGCAATTGAGGAACCGAAAGTTCCGAAATGTCTTTCGTGAGGCGTAATCGCCGATATTAATCGGCGATGAAGCCGACCTTTGGACACTTGCGCTTTAGCGCTTAGTGTACATGGCGACCTTTAGGTGGGAGCGAGCGAAAAACCGGATGTCTTGATATCCGACGTACTGAGCGAGCGGTCTTTCGTGAGGCGTAATCGCCGATATTAATCGGCGATGAAGCCGACCTTTGGACACTTGCGCTTTAGCGCTTAGTGTACATGGCGACCTTTAGGTGGGAGCGAGCGAAAAACCGGAGGTCTTGATATCCGACGTACTGAGCGAGCGGTCTTTCGTGAGGCGTAATCGCCGATATTAATCGGCGATGAAGCCGAGAGCGAGCGAAAAACCGGAGGTCTTGATATCCGACGTACTGAGCGAGCGGTCTTAATACGCTCCATCGCCCTTGAACACGACCTTGAACGTCTTGAGGATAAGCTTCAAGTCTTCTCCGAGCTTGGCGTCCCTGCGAATGTAGTCGTTGTCCAGGCGCATCTGACCCTCGAACGGTATATTGCTGCGGCCGCTCACCTGCCAAATGCAGGTAAGCCCCGGTGTCACGGAGAGTCGCATACGGTGCCACGGCTCGTATTCCGCCACTTCGGACGGGATAGGCGGACGTGGACCCACTACAGACATGTCTCCCTTGATGATGTTCACCAGCTGCGGGAGTTCGTCCAAGCTGAACTTACGAAGCACATGGCCGAACGGGTAAATGCGAGGGTCGTTCTTCATCTTGAACGTTTTGCCGCCAGTCTCGTTCTGGGCCATCAACTCCTTTTTGCGCTCCTCGGCGTCCACGTACATGCTGCGGAACTTGTACATGGTGAACAGCTTGCCGTTCCTGCCGACACGGGTCTGCTTGAATATGACAGGTCCCTTGGGGTCGCTGAGCTTGACTGCCAAAGCGCAGAACAACAGCAGGGGAGAAAGGATTATCAGGGCGAGGCTCGCGCAAATCAAGTCAGTAGTACGCTTAATGACGTGGCGGAACTTGATGGTGTGCGGATGCTCCCAAATGTCCGAAAGGTTCAGGCGTTCCAGCGTAAAGAAACTGCCGTTGGTGCTGTTGAATTCCTTGAGCTTTTCGTCCAGTTCCAGGTTGTCTTTTTCTTGGAGGCCCGAGTAAAGGTAGGCCTGGAATATGGGGTTCTTTGGCCTGTGCCTCAGCGCCTGGATAAGACCGGCGTCGTTCAGCTTGTGGAGGATTTCCTTGCGGATTCCCTCCAGCGTGCTCATATCAGAATTTAGCAGAATGACGCCGATGCCGCTGCTGTCGCTCAAGTAGCCCAGCACGTCGATAAAGCGGAGGTGCGAGAACATGGTGAGCAGGCTGATGCGCCAGGTTTTTTCGACAATGCGGGACGGGCGTCCCCAGCCGAGGAAGTCGTACTGGTGGGAATAAATCTTGATGAACAGGAATGGCCTGCGGGTGCGGTTCGCCCTCAGGAATTCCTCGTTGAGGCGCGTTCTGAAAAGGCGTGCCGGATAGACGATATTTTTCAATTTCTGCTCGTTAAGCAGATTGTCAATCGCTGGATTTGAGGTTTCCTGTTCCATGTCAAGTAATTTAGAAAAAGTGGTCAGTAAACAGTGGTTAGTAAACGGGATTGCAAATGAGAAAAGCGTCATTTTTTTGACCAATCACTAATTACTAGCCGCTAACCACTAACCACTAATTTCTATCTTTACCGCCGTAAAATTCAAAAATGGAGACGCATTATGCTGCGTATTGGCTTAATTGGTACTGGAACCGTCGGTGGCGGTGTCATTCAGATTCTGGAACAGAAGATTGCCGAGTACAAGGAAAAGCTCGGAGTCGAACTCGAACTCGCTTGCATTTGCGCGAAGTCCGAAGAAGAAGTCGCCCCGTACAAGGCGAAGGGCTACAAGGTTTCGACCAATGCCGACGAGATGATTGCCGGTAACGATATCGACGTGCTCGTGGAACTTGCCGGTGGCTATAACATGCCGCGCAAGTGGATCCTCGCCGCCCTCGAAAGCGGCAAGCATGTGGTGACGGCCAACAAGGCTCTCCTCGCCAAGTATGGTCACGAAATTTTCCCGCTTGCAGCCAAGAACGGCCTGCACGTGCTGTTCGAAGCAGCCGTGGGTGGTGGCATCCCCATTATCCGCAGCCTGCAGGAAGGCCTGCTCGGCTCTACGGTGGAACACCTGAGCTGCATCATTAACGGTACCTGTAACTACATCCTGAGCCGCATGGCCGACGAAGGCCTCGACTTCGACGTGGTCCTGAAGGATGCCCAGAAGCTCGGTTTTGCCGAAGCCGACCCGACCTTCGATATCGAAGGCATCGACTCCGCCCACAAGACGGCCCTCCTCGCTAGCCTCTGCAGTGGCAAGCGCGTGGACTTCGAAAAGATTCACGTGACCGGAATCTCGAAGATTACCGCCCAGGATATCGCATTCGCCAAGGAAATCGGCTGCTGCGTGAAGCTCCTCGGCATTTACCACCGCGACGGCGACCGCGTGGATGCCCGCGTGCATCCGTGCTTTGTCTCTAACGACAACCTGCTTTCGAATGTGAACGGCGTGATCAATGCCGTGTACCTCAAGTGCGACAACCTGGGCGAAACGGTCCAGACCGGCGCCGGTGCTGGCCGCTTGCCGACCGCTTCTGCCGTGGTGGCCGACCTTGTGTCCTTGGCCCGCTCTGTGGACCAGGGTAGCCGTAAGGCACTCCCGATGGGCTGGTTCAATGTCGACAATTCTGCAACGCTCGTGCCGATTTCGGAAACGACATCTCGCTACTACCTGCGCTTCACTTCCCGTGACGCTTGCGGTGTGCTTGCCAAGATTACGAGCATCCTGGCCGAAAACAAGATTTCTATCGAAACCATTATCCAGAAAAACGTGAAGGATCCGGGTAAGGTTTCTATCGTGGTAATCACCGAAAAGACCCAGGATTGCAAGACCTCGAAGGCGGTCGACGCTATCGACGCTCTGCCCGAAATTGTCGAAAAGAGCCAGGTGATCCGCTTCTTGGCTTAACCGCCCGCATTTTTGTAATTTGAGGTTGGTATGATTCGGGCTACTACATTGGAACGCATCTTGTTGGTCCTTTCGGACTTTGTCGCCTTGTCGATTTGTTTCGTCTTGGCGTTCTGGGTGCAGTTCCACAGTGGCTGGATCGCCGACAAGTTTGACCCGAGCAAGACTTTTGACCAGTACATGTACATGGGGATTGTCCTCAACGTGGGGTGGCTCCTGTTGTTTACCTGTGCGGGACTTTACCGTTCCTGGCTGCTGCTCTCGAGGACTCACCAGATTTTGCGCGTGCTTCGCGCGATTGTGGTTGGCATTGTCCTTGTGATTATCGGCTTGTTCGGAGCTGAGTTCTTGGGCAAAATTTTTACGAACCAGCCGTTGAACCAGGATTACCTGTACGGTTCGAGATTCCCGTGGATATTTATCTATGGCGGTCTTGCCCTGGCTTTGGTCTCGGCGTTTCGCATGGCCATTTATTGGTGCCTTCGCGGGCTCCTTCGCCTGGGTTACGGCGCCAACAATATGCTGGTTTTGGGTGCGACCGAGGCGGGCAAGAAGATCGCCGAGGACTTGGCGAAGACGCCTGCTCGTGGTCAGCGTGTGGTGGGCTTTGTGGATGAACGCTTCCAGGTGATTCCGCATGAATTTGCGGGAGTCCCTGTTTTGGGTAAGTATTCCGATTTGCCGACGCTGGTCAAAGAGCACAAGGTGAGCGGCATCATCATCGCCCACGACAGTGCCTCGCCGCAAGAGATTATGCGCGTATTGGTATGGGTTTGCGAACTGCCTATCCATATTTACGTGGTTCCTGAGCTGTACCCCGTGGTGAACGGCCAGTTCAAGGGCAACCTGGTCCACGGCTTTGAATTGCAGGAACTTTTCGCGTTTACCATGCCGCCCTGGCAGGTGCGAGTCAAGCGCATCATCGACATTGTGTTCGGCGCCTTCCTTGGGCTTTGCTCGTTGCCGCTTTGCATTTTTGCCGCCATCGCCATCAAGTTGAACGACCGCGGTCCGATTTTTTATTCGCAAGAGCGTATCGGTTTGTACGGCAAACCCTTTACGGTTTACAAGTTCCGCACCATGCGTACCGATGCCGAAAAGTTCGGTGCGCAGTGGGCTACCAAAGATGACCCGCGCATAACCAAGATAGGCAAGTTCCTTCGCAAGACCCGCATTGACGAACTTCCGCAAATTTTGTGCGTGCTCAAGGGCGACATGAGCATGGTGGGCCCCCGCCCCGAACGAGCCGTGTTCATTGGCAAGCTCCGCGAACAGATTCCGTTTTACATTAGCCGCCTCAAAATGAAGCCTGGTCTTACGGGCTGGGCGCAAGTACGTCACCATTACGACACCAGCATTGAGGACGTGCAAATCAAGTTGCAGTACGACATGTACTATTACGAGAACATGAGCCTGCTCTTGGATTTCCAGATTCTCGTGCGTACGGTTTACGTAGTGCTGACCGGAAAAGGAGCGCAGTAGAAATGTACGGTGATAACTCAACACCTAAATTCCCTGTAGAAGATGCCCTCACTATGATTCGCTTGGCGCTTGCCGAGGATGTGCGCACGGGCGACGTGACAAGCGAGTGGACCATCCCCAGCGACCAAAAGCAGCATGCCCGCCTGATTGCAAAAGAAGACGGCGTACTTGCGGGCCTCCCGGTGATTGAACTCGTGTTCCAGGAACTGAAGGCGAAGACCTCCGTGACGCTCCACAAAAAGGACGGCGACGTGGTGAAACCCGGCGACCTGATCGCGGAACTCGACGGGACGACGCATGAGCTTTTGACGGGCGAGCGCACGCTCTTGAATTTTGTCCAGCAGTTGAGTGGTGTGGCGACAGTCGCCCACAGGTTCCAAGAAGCCCTGAAGGGCGGCAAGACGAAGGTGCTCGATACCCGCAAGACCGTTCCTGGATTCCGTACTTTGCAAAAGTACGCGGTGCGCGTGGGCGGCGGTTCTAACCACCGCATGGGCCTTTTTGACATGGTGCTTGTGAAGGACAACCACATTGCGGCCGCCGGTGGTGTGCTCCAGGCTTTGGAAGTGGTCCGTGCCCACAATACCAAGAATTTGATGGTCGAGATGGAAGTCGAAAACTTTGACCAGCTCCGTGCGCTTTTGAACAAGGGCGTGGACGTGATTATGCTCGACAACATGAGCAACGAAATGATGGCCGACGCCTTGAAGATTATCAAGGAAAGCGGCGACAAATGCCTGGTCGAGGGCAGCGGCAACATGACGCTGGAACGCGCCAAGCAGATCGCGACGCTCGGGCTCGACTACATATCGGTCGGGGCGCTGACGCACAGCGTGAAGGCGCTCGATATTTCGATGCGAATCTAGTAGGCTAAAACCACAAAACTCTCGTTTTTTTATATTCCTTGAAAACCCAAGGAGTATCTTATGGAACAACAGGCTGTTGAAGTTGTATCCTATTTTCATGGAACGTTCTGGGCACTGGTGCCCTCGGTTGTGGCCATTGTCCTTGCCCTTATAACGAAGGAGGCGTATTCGTCCCTGTTCGTTGGCGTATTGATGGGTGGGCTGTTCATTAGCGAAGGAAACTTCCCGCATTTCTTGGACGCCGTATTCAAGGATGGCATGGTCAAGCAGGTGTCGGACCCGTGGAATGTGGGCATACTCTTTTTCCTTGTCATTTTGGGAACGATGGTCGCCTTGATGAACAAGTCCGGCGGGGCGGCCGCATTCGGCGAGTGGGCAAAACAGCACATAAAGTCCAAGGTGGGCGCCCAGCTGGCGACTGTCATCTTGGGTATCTTGATTTTTGTGGACGACTATTTCAACTGTCTCACGGTGGGTTCCGTGATGCGTCCCGTTACGGACAAGTTTAAGCTCAGCCACGAAAAGCTGGCGTACTTGATAGATGCCACGGCGGCTCCGATATGCATTATCGCGCCAATCAGTTCGTGGGCGGCGGCGGTGACCGGCTTTGTCGAGGGCGAAGATGGCCTGGGACTTTTCGTGAAGTCGATTCCCTACAACTTTTACGCTCTGCTTACCATCGCGGCTCTGTTTACGGTGATTCTTTTGAAGGTGGATTTTGGCCCGATGAAAAAATACGAGACCGCGGCCGAAAAACTGGAGGCGCAGACGGAGTCCCTGAAGCGCGAAGACTCCCGCGGGACTGTCGCGGATTTGATTTTCCCGATTGCCATATTGATTGTATTCTCCGTGACCGGATTGATTTACACGGGCGGATTCTTCTCGAGCGGAGAAGCGCATAAGGGATTTGTCGATGCGTTCGGTGCGAGCGACGCTTCGGTTGGCCTTGTGATTGGCAGCTTTGGTGCGCTTGTGGTGACGGTGATTTGGTACTTGGGGCGCCGCGTCTTGAAGTTGGGCAAATGCCTGGAGTGCCTGCCCGAGGGCTTCAAGGCAATGGTCCCCGCGATTTTGATTCTTGTGCTTGCCTGGAGCTTGAAGGGCGTTACCGATACGCTCGGTGCGAAGGATTTTGTGGCGGGTCTCATTTCGGGAAGCGCGGCCGGATTTATGAACTTGATGCCGGCGGTTATCTTCCTTGTCGGTGTGGGGCTTGCCTTCTCTACGGGAACCTCGTGGGGGACGTTCGGCATCTTGATTCCGATTGTGGTGGCGGCGTTCTCGAGCATCGATCCGAACCTGATGATTATTTCTATTTCGGCGTGCATGGCGGGGGCTGTGTGCGGTGACCATATTTCACCGATTTCGGACACGACGATTATGGCGAGTGCCGGTGCGGACTGTAACCATGTGAACCACGTGAATACGCAGTTGCCCTATGCGCTTTCGGTGGCCTGCGTGAGCTTTGTCTGCTATATCGTGGCGGGATTCACGAGGAGCGCGATACTTTCGCTCGCCATAGGCCTTGCGCTGATTGTCGGGGGTGCTCTGCTCCTCAAGAAGAAACTGCGGTAGGCCGAATTTGCTATTTTTTTGAGCAAACAGTGATTTGCACATGAAAAAGAATTTGAAAAAGTCGGATACGTTCTCGTTTGTGGTAGATGTGGGCAACTCCCACACGGTTTTGGGTATTTTTAAAGGCGACAAGGTGGTGGACCACTGGAGGCTCACGACCCGCAAGGAAACCACAAGTGACGAGGTGATGAACCGCATTGGCGGCCTCGTCCGTTTTTCCGAGATCAAGCCCTCGGCGATTACGCATGTGGGCCTCTCGACGGTGGTGCCTGCGCATGAACGCCCCTGGATCAAGGCCTTGCAGACCCTTTTGAAGCGCCCGGTGCAGGTGGTGAGTTCCAAGAACTGCCTCGGCTGCCCGATTTCGTACCCGAACCCGGCATCGCTCGGTTCCGACCGACTCTGCAACATTATCGCGCTCCGCGACCGCGGCTACAAAGACGCCATCGTGGTGGACATGGGTACGGCGACTACGTTCGACGTGATGAAGGACGGCGGTTTTGCCGGTGGCCTCATTATCCCGGGCATTAGCGCGAGCTTGGATGTGCTGACCGAGAAGGCGGCGCGCCTGTTGCCGGTGAGCATCGAATGGCCGGAACACGTGATTGCGAACAATACCGATGATGCCATCCGTGCGGGCCTTTTGTACGGCTTTATGGCGGAGCTCGAGACGCTTGTCGAAAAGATCAAGGCGGAGATGGGCAAGAAGAAAGTTCCCGTATTTGCAACGGGTGGCTGGGGTCGCATGGTGATGGGCCACAGCAAGGTGATTGATACTTACGATCCGTACCTGACTCTGAACGGTGTGCGCCTGGTGGCTCTCCATGGCAACTCCGCCGCAGAACTGGAACGAGATACTGAAGAAGAATAAAGCTATTGACAACTTCTGTTATATATAACATTGCAGAGAAATTGATTATTTTATCAAAAAAATGGCTTTTTTAAGAGTATATTCGCCCGGTATCGCCGAGGGATACTTTTACGAAGAAACCATGTGTAAGAGTTTGAATTGTGTAAACTGACATTTTACATGCAATTCTACATACATATATATATATATTCAAAGTAACGTCATTTGCATGAGGTTACTTATTTTGTTTGGAAGGCGTTTTATCCTCGCTATCGTCTTGTTCTTTGTGAACATGTCTTTCGCTCTTTCTGTGGAGACGAAAGACGAGCAAATTAGTTTAAATAATATGATGGTCCTTCGTTTGCGCATAACAAATAATGAACATCAGAACTTGAAAAATGTAAGAATCAAGTACTATTTGCAAAATAACAATGACCTGAATGTTGATATATATGATGATGCAGGAAAAACGATAACCATCGATACCATAAATTCAGAAATTATTGCTCTGACGATAGCAGTAGGCGAACTCCCCGTGGGATTATTCCCCTACGAAGCCGGAATGTGCTTTGGCATTTATAGGAGAGATTGGGGCTCGTATGACAAATTTGCAAACTATAGTTATGTAGGCAGCGAAAATTTCAAATCCAATACAAATGTGGCCGTATATGTGGAGGATTCCCTTGTTTACGGATTACCGGTTGATTTTGCTGAACCAGAAGTTTTACCCAATGCAAGTTCGAATACGTATCCTTCGGGTACGAAAATTTTAAAAGATTCAGATAATGTCATCCACTTTGTCTGGAATCAGGTTGGATATGCAGAGATGTATCGTCTTGTTGTTTATGACAAAGATACAAATATGGTGTACGAAACGGAAACGTCGAGGAATATGGTTCCTGTAGCCTTGGATACAGGAACGTATTATTGGAAAGTTGAAAGCGGGAATCGTTACATGCCTTTGCCAGACGCTCCGAGTCCGACAATAAAACCGGGTGAACTTAATGTAATAAGTTACATAACGGAGGAGTATGAGCCTGTTGCCGTAGATTCTTTTGATGTGGAAACCTTACGTGGCGCAAAGGATACACCATTACTTTATATGAATTATGGCGAGTATACTCCATATAGGAATTGGGACCATGTTGATGAAACAATTTTTTTCAATCCGGAGGAAGTTGTTGGAGCAAGGTGCTGGGCCATCGCCATTCAAATGATGTATCGCTATTATAAAAAGAAACTTACGGGGATAAATGACGATGGCGATTTGACGCAGGACGAAATCGCCATGTATGTCAAAGCGGAAAACGATAATATTTATGAGCCCTTCCAATTGTATGATGGGGGACTCGTTGAAGAAGATAAAAAAGGCTTGAAATGGGCTCTAAACCTATCTGAAGATGATATCCATTTGCATAAAATAGGTGAAGACAATTTATCTAACCATAAAGAACGCATAAAATTTTTTATCCAAAATAGAATGCCTGTATTTATTGCATCTTCAGGAACGAGGCATGTTATGGTTGTGTGTGGCTTTCAGGAATTTTCCAATGGAAATTTCTATTTAAAACGATTGAACGCCGATAATTACGGGACCGTAGATTGGATTGAATGGAAAACTGTTTTGCAGGAATCTTCTAGGAATCTTGATACATATATAGCTGTTGAGACTCCTAGGAGTGTGCTGTTGACGAATCCTCTTGTGCATACAGACTCGGATGGCGATGGTTTGGTCGATTATGACGAAATCTATAGATTCCATACCTGTTCTGGAATAACCACCTATGATCCAGACTATTGTGTTGGGATAAACCCTCGGGATTCTGATGGAGACGGCATAGAAGATAAGGTTGAAATCTATTCCTACACAGTTCGAACGCATGTTCCCAATACAAAAGTTCCACAGGTCGTGGAAGACCATAGGAACGAAGATGGGTACCCCTATATGTGGTTCTTTTTTAGCGAGGGTGGGTTATTTCCAAGTCCTTTAGCGGATATAGATGGAGACGGCTATCGGGCGGAACTCGATTCTGACTCGGATGGCGATGGAATTTTAGATGGGGATGAAGACTTGAATCATAATGGTATTGTGGATGAGGGAGAAACGGATCCGTACGTTGCCGATGATGCAAGTCTTGAAACGGTTGCTGTGCCAAGGAGTATAGCTCTGTATTCCTTTGACTATGTAATGATTAATGATGGAAGTAAAATTCAGGTTCGAAAAGCCGGCTCTTCAATAGCTTCGGAAAATGTTGTTGGCCCCTATGGAGTTCGTTTGGGCGTCAGAGCTAGTGTAAAAGACATTTATGCAAAAAATAGGGCTTGGTTGAGGAACTACGCATCCGCTGAGCAAGTTCATTACTATGGTGCTCCTGATAAAATTTTTAACACGGAACTGCAGGACAATGCAAAAATAGGCTTTGATGTGAACATGCCAAAGGAATCTTGGCCTTGGACTTTGCCTCATCAACTATCTTCCTTTGACGTAGGTTCTGTTGAGAAAATTGTGAAAAATGGTGAAGTTTTCACACTAAAAGACGAAAGTGTATATAGATTACTGAAAGTGGAATTTGGCGGAACTTTGCAGATAGAGTCTGGAACAATGCATGTGGGAACATTACAATTGGATGCCGGTTCCAAGGTCAAATTCTCGGAGCCTGGCTACAGGACGGATTTACATGTCAAAGAAACTTTACTATGGAATGCAAAACAAACTGTTTTTTCTATTGGAAGTACGATAGCGAAGGGTTTTCGTTTGACTTATCATGGAACATCCAGGCTTGACATTGCCGGAGAGTGGGCGGGGAGCCTAATCGCTCCTTATGCAAAGATTGTTTTGGGACAGGGTGAGAAAAGCAAGGTCCTGTATGGGCAGTTTTTGGGTAATGGGATTACGGTTCACCAATATTCAACAATTTTTTATGTACTTTTTGATCCGCTTACAAAAGAAAATCAAATGGATGTGGCTTTGTATGAGGGGGCTTTATGAAAAAGTTAATTGTATTTTTATTTCTTTTGACAAGCTTGGTTGCGAATGCGCAAAGTGATTCTTTATACATAAGTGATGTAGACGTCTACATGAGTGTGTATATTGAAGATTATACGGATTTGTTGGGAATTTCAGAATACAAACAAGATACGCTTTCTCCGCTATGTAAGAAATACTTTGGGTACAGACAGCAAAAAAGCTGGGAAAATTTTAGCATTTGTGTCGACAATGCTTGCGAGTCGGTGTTGGATTCAAACTATTATGTAAATTTTCCAGACGATTATCATCCGCATCTTGGTCATGTAGACTATGATGGTGAATTGGTTTTTGAGTTTTTTGGCAAGTACGGAGCCGAACATACGCCCTTTGAAGTTATTCGTGACCATTTGGTGGGATGGAGCCGCTGTGGTTTCTTGCGTTTAACTGAATCACAGGTTGATTCTCTGGTCAACAGGATTCAACAAAAGGCTGGAAAAATTTGGTCTAATGAGGTTTCGGAGCATGCCGGAAGAGTGCTCCGTTATGAAAGTCTTTGCCTGAATACGACATTTAAAAACGACTCTACCGCAGATTGCTTGTATTTGGATAGGTATGATTATGTTCCCAATAACAATTTCCCGCTTCCGATTGCCGACGAAGATTACGAATCGGCCGGCGTTTCCGTAATGTTGCAGCGAAACAGTCCAAGCATTCAGGTGATCGATGGTCGCCTTGTGGCTCCGGCGTCCCTTGTCGGTAGCCCGTATAGCCTTCTGGACCTAAACGGCTGCGTACTCCGGAGCGGCTTGCTAGAGCAAAACATGCCCTTGCCCCACTACCCGGTAATTCTGAAGATAGAAGGCCAAAAAGAAATCTTCATCAGAAATTAGTAGAAATACTAGATACAGTTTTTTCTGGTGAAAAGAATAATTCTATATTATACGAAGTGATTTAGGGCCCACTCTTTTTTGGAGTTCAGTATGCGTTGCTTAGTTACCGGTGGTGCAGGATTTTTGGGAAGTCACTTGTGCGAACGTCTGCTGAACGACGGGCACGAGGTGATTTGCCTTGACAACTACTTTACGGGCCGCATGGCGAACGTCGCGCACCTGCGCGATAACCGCTGTTTCGAGCTTATCCGCCACGACGTGACGGAACCGATTTTGTTGGAAGTGGACCGCATCTTTAACCTCGCGTGCCCCGCGAGCCCCATCCATTACCAGTTCAACCCGGTGAAGACCATCAAGACGAGTGTGATGGGCGCCATCAACATGCTCGGTATGGCCAAGCGCGTAAAGGCCCGCATTTTGCAGGCAAGTACGAGCGAAGTCTACGGCGACCCGGCGGTACACCCGCAAACCGAGGACTACTGGGGAAACGTGAACCCCATCGGTATCCGCAGCTGCTACGACGAGGGCAAGCGCGTTGCCGAGACGCTCTTTATGGATTATCACAGACAAAATAATGTCGATATCCGTATTGTGCGTATTTTCAATACCTATGGCCCGCGCATGCTCATGAACGACGGTCGCGTGGTGTCGAACTTTATTGTGCAGGCGCTCAAGGGCGAAGACATCACGATTTACGGTGATGGCAGTCAGACGCGCAGCTTCTGCTACGTGGACGACCTCATCGAGGGATTCGTGCGTATGATGAACCAGGACAAGATCATTGGCCCCGTGAACATCGGCAACCCCGGTGAATTCACGATGCTCGAGCTTGCGAAGGAAGTGCTTGACCTGACGGGTTCCAAGAGCAAGATTGTCTATAAACCGCTTCCGGGCGATGACCCCAAGATGCGCCGCCCCAATATTGACCTGGCGAAGAGTGCCCTCGGCTGGGAGCCGACCATTCCTTTGCGACAGGGACTCGAAAAGACGATCGCCTATTTTGACAATTTGCTGAAAGCTAAACAATAACGCTAGAAGATCCAGTAGCTTAGACCCAGCTGCAAAATCCAGTCCTTGGGATTCAAGTCTTTGGTGACGTAGTCTTTTACGTCGTCGTTGAGTATGGGCGTAAGCCCCAAAATGAATGCGAATTGCAGGTCAATGGGGTGCCCCTTTACCGTAAGGGTTTTCCCTGCTTGGAGTAAGGTGCCTAGGTTGAAACCGGGGGCGTATGTCTTTACGTCCATCATCAAGATATCCAGTTTCAAGTCGGCCTTGAGGATGTACGAAACTTGCAGGCCCGCGTCAATGAAGGTTTTACCTGGCAGAGGGACTCTTGCAAAAATTGGCAGGTCCAGGTTCCAGTACTTGATCCCGAAATCGTGCTTGCCTTCGCTGATGTTTTTTTGCTGTGTTTCCAGGGAGTCTTCGCGGAAAAGTTCCGTGTTGACGCCAAGACTGCGGAAACCCAATAGCAGGTGGGAGTGCAGTTCGAGGTGGGAGGTGACGGGTTTTGAGAATGCCGCCCCAATGCTCCATCCAAAGCCGTCGACGTTTTCGCCTTCGGTAAAATAGCGCTGCTTGGAATCCTTGAAAAGTGGCTTTTCTGTTCGTTTGGATATGGCGTCTTTTTTGATGGACACCTTGTCGTAAAAATTCCAAACGGTATTGTATGAGCCGTTGGCCTGAATTCCCAAATGGTATTCAGCGCCTGCGGAAAAGCCGCATAGAATCGATACGAAAAACAAAAAAGCTCTCATAAAACAACAGCCTGACATGCGTCAGGCTATTCTGTAAGTGTATTGGAGATTACATGAACCAGTAGGTGGCGCCTACATGGATGATGAAGTCGCTGGGACGGTCATCGGGTGCATAATCTTCGTAGGTGTGGTCAAGCCAGTCGTCGGCATCGTCGCTGGTAAGGGAAGTGATTCCCAAGGTAAAGCGTGCGTCGAGAAGATGCCCCAAAGTTAGTTGAAATTTCTGCAACCAAAAAGAAAAAGGTGGTCTCCAACTTGTAAATTTGGTTCAGCAAAAAAACACCAAGCAAGAGGATAACCACCATGATGAAAAGTACAAAAAGAACCCCAAAACTGTCAATCGTCCGCCGCGAAGAAATCGACATTTCGACCAGTATCGGGGTGGTTCTGGCCGACCTTGCCGAACAGGGGAAAAGCTGCCTTGACGCGCTGTCGAGGGAGATGGGCGCAAGGCTCGTGGAGGCGATACTCCTGGCCGAAAGGGAACAGCTCGGCGGTGCAGCATACCACCCCAGGGAGGGCTTCAAGAAGTGGTCCAGCCAGGGCGGTTCCGTGTACATCGCGGGCGGCAAGGCGAAGGTGCGCGTA